>JBBRUO010000093.1:0-13880 GCA_038247725.1 Gemmatales bacterium | reverse complement strand
CCTGGCACGCCCGCCCGACGTGCGGGAAGAACCGCCGCTCGATCGGGTTGTCCTTCGAGCAGTAACTCGGGTCGTGCGCCACCCGGAACTCGATCCCCACGTCGTCGGCCAACGCCTGGAAGTCGGCCTTGAACAGGTACTGCGTCGAACTGTTCCCGCCGCCCCCGTCGCACAGGATCAGCAGCCGCGTCGCGTGCGGGTCGGTCGCCCGGCCGTGATCCTCCCACCACCGGGCGATGCTGTCGCAACACAACTCGCCCGTGTCGTGCGACGTGTTCAAGTGGATCGACGCCCGATTCGTGACCCCGTCGAAGATGCCGTGCGGGATCACCTTGCCCGTCCCGGCCTTGGGGAAATCGTGGTCGAACGTCTCCACCGTCTGGGCCGTGAAGGTTGCCCCAGGGCGGTGGAAATTGCCGAGCAATTCCTTCTTCTTGGTGCCGATGCGGATGACCGGATCGCCCGCCGCCTCGTACTCCCGCCGGTGTCCGGCGAGGGCCTCGAACTGGGCGTTGCGGTCGGGGTGGTGGCCCATCGACTTCTTCTTGCGGGCCGTGCGGCGGCCGATCCGAAGCTTGCGGAGCAGTCGGCGAACCGTCCGCCCACTGGCCGGCGTGCCCATCCCGGCCAACCGCAGGGACAACTCCCGGAGCGACAGGTTGGTCCACAGGACGCCTTCCCGCATCGGGGGTGGCGTCGAGCACCCGGTCGCGATTCGGGGACCGCAGACGCGGCGGGGGCAGGGCTTCGGGCATGACGACTCCTCCGACGGCGTTCGGCGAGATAACCGTTGGAGGGACCGACTCACCCGATAGATTCACAGGCTCTCAGTTGAACGGGCGTCGGGCTTCGTTCCCCTTCGGGAAACTTCGACCGCGACCTACAACCATCGCTTCCTGCGATTCAGCCCCCGATCCCTATACTAAAAGCAGTCACACCATCCAGAGGGGCGCAGGCATGGCAGACCCGATTACTCGTCGAGACTTTGCCGCGGCCGGGTTGGGGGCGGCGCTGGTTGCGTCTTCCCCCGAGGCCGACGCCGCTGATGCGCCCAAGCCGGCTGGCCCCGTCGAGGCTGAGTTCACCCGCACCTACGACCCGCCGCAGTTCAAACCCGCGTGGAAGAAGCCGCAACTGAACCGGCAGTTGGTGCAGGACTTCGTCATGTTCGGCCACGGCGATTTGCCGATGGTCAAGAAACTCCTGGACATCGAGCCGCTGCTGCTCAACGCGGCCGTGGATTGGGGCGGCGGGGACTTCGAGACGGCGCTCGGCGGGGCGTCGCACCTCGGGTCGCGTGAGGTCGCCGAGTTCTTGTTGGAGAAGGGCGCGCGGGCGGACCTGTTCACGTTCACCATGCTCGGCCAACTGGACATCGTGAAGGCGTTCCTGACGTTGCAGCCGAAGTTGATCGACGCCAAGGGGCCGCACGGCATCGGCCTGCACATGCACGCGCGGATGGGCGGCAAGGCGGCCGAGCCGGTGCTGGAATACCTGCAAGGGGTCAAGAAGGTGGAGTTCCCCGCGCCGAAGAAGAAGTGATGGGTGGTCCACCCGCCAGCGCGGGATCGGCACGGCACGGGGTGGCGATTGTTTCTGGGAATTGCGGGTTCGGTATCGAACTCGAAAACCGCCCCTCACCCGTCCACCTTACGGTTGCCACCTCACCCTGTGACCCTCGCCTCCGGCTCGGCGGGGGAGGGTCTTCCTCGCCTCTCCCCAGTACTCGCGCAGCGGGGAACGTCCGCGGGCCACACCACCGCTCGCCGACTTCCGCTGCCACAAGCGGCGCGAACGGGACACGATTCCCCTTGGCACGGCGGGCCACAACCTTCTAATATATAACTGATCCATGCCCGCCCGGATTCCGCGCTCGGAGTGCCGCCATGACTCGGTTGGTTCTCGCCCTCGCCCTGTTCGCCATCACAACCGATGCCGCCTGGGGGCAGAAGCGGCCCATTCAACTGGGCGAGCAGCCGTACCCCGGCCCGCGACCGCAGCCGGCCCAGCCGGACCTGCAAGTGCCGGCGGACACCAATCCGGACCCGAAGTCGCTGGAGTACGGCGACGCGGAACTGAGCAAAGCGCGGACACTGGCCCGACAACTCGGCAGCAAGGAGTACAAGGAGCGGGAACTCGCCTCCCGCGAGTTGGGCAAGATCGGCCGCGCCGCCGTCGTCGCCATCCGCGAGATCCGCGCCACCGAGACCAACCCCGAAGTGCGGCTGCGGACGGACATCCTGCTGCCCCGTGCCGAGAGCGACGACATGCGGGCGCGGGTGATGTGCTTCCTCGCCGACAAGGACGGCAAGTTCGACCACAAACTGCCGGGGTGGGCCAAGTTCAAAGACACCGCCGGGTCGGACAAGGCGGCCCGTGAGCTGTTCGCCGAGGTGCTGAAGAAGGCGGAGTACCACGCCATGCTGCTGGCTTGCGAGATGTCCGCCAACGACCTCAGCCAGGTGCTCACCACCTACTATCAGGCGGTCCAGCAGAAGCAGAACCTGGGCCAAAACGTCCAGTTCACCGCCGCCGAACTCGCCGTCCTCGCGTTCCTGGAGTGCCAGTACTCGGACAAGGCCCTCCGCGTTCAGGGGATGTGGGGGCAGGCGTCGGTCGGCCAGTACCTGTACATTCAGGACATCCAGAACGCGATGAGGAACGGGAGCGGCAAGTTCGGCGACCCGCTCCGGCGGATCGTCGGCAAGTGGATGGACACCCGCGAGACGGCGTTCGGCATCCAGCAGGTGATGAACCTGGCCCAGAACTGGCAGATGAAGGACTTCCTGAAGTACTCCGCCCGCATGTTCGCGGTGGACGACCCGAATTACCAGTGGGCGAAGGCACAGGCGGCCACGCAGATCGCCCAGAAGCACAACGAGAAGGACGGGAAAGAGGAGGTGAAGCAGTACCTGCCTCTGATGGTGAAGGGGCTGGACGACGGGGCGCTGCTCACCCAGATGTTCGTCGGCAACGGCCGCAAGCCGAACGAGATGATCGCCGTCAACACCCAGGATTACATCCTCGGCCTGCTCTGCCAGATGACCGACCAGAAGCCGGCCGATTACGGGATGGACGCCCAGGCGAACGGCCCCAACAACTTCCAGAACTACGCCCAGTTTTACTTCAAGGACTCAGACAAGCAGAAGGCGGGGGACAAGCGGGACGCCGGCATCAAGAAGTTCAAGGCGTGGGCCGAGAAGAACATCAAGGCCGAGCCGCCGAAGAAGGGCGACCCCAAGAAAGACGATGCCCCCAAGAAGAAGGACGATAAGAAGGACGACGAGCCGAAGAAGAACGCCCCGGTGCCGCAACCGCCGGTCGCCCCGCGGCCGATCAAGAAGTGACCGCACGCCGACTCGCGGCCGGTCGTTGGGGCACCCACGGGCGGTGCCCCGTTGCATTCGTTCCCCCACCACCCATTTCCCCCCCCCGGAGACTGGGCATGACTCGCGCCACGGTCGCCCTCGTCCTTTGGACCGGCCTCGCTGCCGCCGCCGACCCCGACCCGAAATCCCTTGCCGTCCCCACGGCCGCCGCCGACGACGCGGCCGAGTGGGTGAAGCGGCTCGCGGACCGCGAATACGCCGAGCGGGAGGAGGCCACCAAGGAGCTTCGAAAGCTCGGCCGCCTCGCCCTGCCGACGCTCCGCGACACACTGGCCACGGACACCACCCCGGAAGTTCGCCTGCGGGTGGAGTTGCTGCTGCCGGCGGCCTTCTCCGCCGACTTGCGGGCGCGGGTGGACTGCTTCCTGGCCGACGACGCCGGCAAGTTCGAGCACGACCTGCCGGGGGCGAAATCGTTCTTCGCCGCCACCGGCCGCACCGCCGCCGCCAAGCAACTGTTCAGCGACATGCTGCGGTCGGCCAACCGCGAGATGCTCGTCGCCGTGGACGCGCCGGAGGCCGAGTTGTTTGAGAAGTACCTGGCCCGCCGGAACGAGCTGAACCTGTCGGTGAACGGGGCGGTCATCATCAACCGGGGCAACCCGGCCCCCACCGGGCCGACGGCCATCGACATGGCGGCGCTGCTGTTCGCCGAATCCGCGCTGCCGGACAAGAACATGGGTGTCGGCGTCGGGATCGGGGTGCGGAACATTTCCCTGTTGAGCAACTACAACTTCCAGAACGCCCTCCGCACCGCCCTCACGTCCGACGCCCGCAAGGAGGCGCTGGCCGCCGTCCTGGACCACTGGATGGACAGCCGCGTGCAGCCGCAGTCGATCTACTCGGCCATCAGCTTCATGAACCGGTACAACCTGCCGAACGCGCTGCCCGCCGCGCGGAAACTGTTGACCGGCAAGGTGGCCGGCGGGCCGAGCATCTACCGCGGGCACGCCATCGCCTACGTCGCCCGCTTCGGCACCGCCGCCGACCTGCCCACGCTGGAGGCGATTCACGACGACAAGGGGGTGCTGACGAACCTGTTCGTCGGCGGGGTCGGGAACAAGCGGCACGTCATCCAGAACCGGGACCTGGCCCTCGTCATGAGCCTGCTGCTGACCAAGCAGAACCCGACCGAGTACGGGATCGTCAACCGCTACGCCAACTCCGGCGTGTCCGACTCGCTGAAGTACAACTACGCGGCCTACCACTTCGACGGCGACACCCCGGAGGAGGCCGACGAGAAGCGGGACGCCGCGTTCAAGAAGTATGCGGAGTGGAAGGCGAAGCAGACGAAGCCGAAGAAGTGACGCCGGCCCGCCGGACCCGTCCGGGGACTCCGGACGGGTTCCCCTCCATCACCTCTCCCCGGAGTCCCCGCCATGACTCGCGCCACCCTCGCCGTGCTGCTGTGTACGGGTTTCGCCGCCGCCGCGGACCCGGACCCGAAGTCGCTCGCCGTCCCCGCCGACACCACCGCCCGCGCGACTGATCTGGTCGGGTCACTCGCCTCCCGCGAGTACGCCGTGCGGGTCGAGGCGACGGAGGAGTTGCGGAAGCTCGGCCGGTTCGCCCTGCCCACCCTGCGGGACGCCCTCGCCGCGAACTCCAACCCGGAAATCCGCCTGCGGATCGAAATGCTGTTGCCGACGGCGACGGCCGACGACTTGCGGGCGCGGGTCGAGTGCTTCCTCGCCGACGGGGACGGGAAGTACCAGCACGACCTGCCCGGCGCGGGGGTGTACTTCACGGTGGCCGGCCGCACGACCGCCGCCGAGAAACTGTTCCGCGACATGATGGGGTCGCCGAACCGCGACCTGATCGCCGCGCTCGACGACCGCGAGGCGGACTTGAACCGCCGCTACCTGGCCCGCCGGGCGGAGCTGCGGCTGTCCGCCACCGGCAGCCACACCACCGGCGGCGCGGACGCGCCGAACGCCACCGACCTCGCCGCTCTCCTGCTGGCCGAGTCCCGCCTGCCGGACAAGCCCGCCACCACCGTCCGCGGGGTCCGCACCGTGTCGGTGTTTCGGAACTCACTCCTCCAGAACCGCGTCAAGGACGCGCTCGAATCGGACACCCGTGGCGACGCTCTGGCCGCCGTCCTGACGGCGTGGATGGAGACCCGCGACGACTACCTGACGATCTACTACGCCGTCTCGGCCATGACACGGGCCGACTCCCCGCTCGCGCTACCGGCCGCCCGCAAGCAGGCGACCGGCGAGGTGGCGGGCGGTTCGACGACCTATCGCGGTCGGGCCATCGCGTACATCGGCCGGTTCGGCACCGCCGCCGACCTCCGCATTCTCGAAAAGCTGTTCGACGACCGGGGTCCGTCGGGCACCGTGTTCCTCGGCGGCGCGCCGCGGAAGCGGACGGTGATCCAGGTCCGCGATCTGGCCCTGGCAATGGCCCTCCTGCTGACCGAGCAAGAACCAGAGGACTACGGGATCACCAACCGGTACGCCGCCACGGCGAAACCGACCGTGACGCAGAAGTACATGTACTCCGCGTACTACTTCGACGCCGAGGACGACGACAAAGCCGACGAGAAGCGGGACGCCGCGCTCAAGAAGTACGCCGCGTGGAAGGCGAAGCAGACGACACCGAAAAAGTGACAGGTGCCGGGCAGCAACAAGGGGGCAAAACGGGAGATTCGGGGAGTTGATCCCGGCCGGGTCATAAAACAGGCGTACTCTCCCAATCGCGCCCGCTTCTCGCGGCGGGCGCGAGACGCCCCGGTTGTCCCATGCGGTTCCTGTTCATCGGCGACATCGTCGGCGCGCCCGGTGTGGCGGCGGCCCGGAAACTCGTCCCTTACCTGCGGCGGACGGAAGAGTTGTCGTTCGTCGTCGCCAACGCCGAGAACGCGACCAACGGGTCCGGCTGCACCCCCCGCGACTACCGCGCCCTCCGCGCCGCCGGCATCGACGCGATCACGCTCGGCGATCACATCTACAAGAAGTTCGACCTGGCCGAGGTGCTGCGGTCGCCGAACGAGCCGGTGTGCAAGCCGGCCAACTACCCGCCGACCGCGCCGGGCAAGGAGTACGCCGGGTTCGTCGTGAACGGCGTCAGCGTGGCCGTCATCTCGGTCATGGGGCGGACGTACATGCGGGCGGTGGACTGCCCGTTCCTGGCCGTGGACCGCGTGCTGGTGAAGTTGGCCGGGTCCGCACGGGTGATCCTGGTGGACGTTCACGCCGAGGCCACCGCAGACAAGTACATTCTCGCGCACCACCTGCGGGGCCGGGTGACGGCCGTCCTCGGCACGCACACCCACGTCCCCACCGCCGACGAGCAAGTGTTCCCCGACGGCACGGCCTTCCAGTGCGACGTCGGCATGACCGGCCCCTACGACAGCATCCTCGGTCGGCGAATCGACCGGGTGACGGCGCACGCGGTTCACTTCACCCCGGCCGCGTTCGACGTGGCCGAGAAGGACGTGCGACTGGCTGGGGCCATCGTGGACTGCGACCCCGACACCGGCCGCGCCACCGCCATCCGTCGGGTGATGGTGCGGGAGACCGACGCCGGCTGACCGGGCGACCCTCACGCCTCTGCTTCTTCGGGGGCGCGACCGATCCCACGGAGGTCGTCCCGGAGAACCCGCCCGATCAACTCCGCCACTCCGTCCCCGTCTTCGCCCGTGGTGACGAGGTCTGCCCGCTCTTTCAGCGACGGAATCGCGCCCGCGACCGCCACCGCGCACCCGCACAGCGACAGGAACGCATGATCGTTCTCCGCGTCACCGACGCCGATGACACGTTCCGGCGGAATCCCCAGTTCGGCCAGCGCGGGCACCAAGCCGGTCGCCTTCGTCACCCCGGCCGGCAGGATCATCACCGCGCCCTTGTTGAAGATGATGTGCCACTCCAGGCCGAGGTCGCGGATCACGTCCAGGACCACCCCTTCGTGCGGTTGGACGGTGGCGACGAGCCGCCGACCGACCGAGACGGGCACCCCCCGGTTGCGGAGTTCGGCGAGGAAGGCGGAGGACGGCGGTTCCGTCAGGTGACGGACGGCCCGTGTCGATGGGGTGTAAAGGATCGCCCCATTCTCCGCGACCACCCGGTCGAACCAGTCCAGTTCCGGGAAGACGCGGACGATGTCGTCCAACTCGCGGCCGGTGACGAGAACCCGTCGTCGTCCGGACGCCCGGAACCGGGCGAGAGCGGCGAGCGTACTTGCGGACACCACCCCGTGTCGGGCGATCGTGCCGTCGTAATCCGTCGCGAGCGCGAGATACCTCATGTCACCTCCGGGGTCAGACGATCACCCGCCACGCGCGCGGCGGCAACTGGTCGTGTTCTTCGATCCGCTCTTCCCACAGACGGAACCCGCCGGTGAAGGCGTCCTCGTTGCCCCCCCGCCTGTAGTGGGGCGGGAGCGGGTCCACCAACTCGGCCCGCCCTCCGCCGAACACGACGGTGTCGGCCGAACAGGCCTCGCGCAGCAGCTCGGCCGTCGCCGTCACCGCCCGGCACCACGCCGCCTGGCCGAGCCGCTCGAACCCGACCTTCCCGAGCCGATGCCCGTAGGGTTCCCCGTCGTCGAAGCGGAGCCGTCCCAGTTCGAGGGTGATCACGGCGTGCTCGACCACGAGTGCCGATCCGAGTCCCGTACCCAGCCCCAAGAACAGCATCCGCCCTTCGGAGTACGCGCCGAGCGCCTGCATGGCGGCGTCGTTCACCACCCGCACGGGGCAGCCGAACGCGGCGGCGAAGTCGAACCCGACCCACCCGTCGGCCAGGTTGCCGGGTTCCCCCACCGCCGTGCCGTCGGCGACCGGGGCGGGCAGGCCCAGCGAGATCACGTCGTACCGCCAGTCGCTCGCCATCTGCCGTACTCGCTCGACCAACTTCGCGGGAGTCAGGTCCGTGCCGGAGTCGAACTGGCGCGACTTTCGTTTCCGACTGGCGAGCATCTTGACGTGGGTACCGCCCACGTCGATCACGAGTGCCGTCATGGTGAAGCCTCTTGCCGAACGCGGTTGGGGAGTTCACAACGGGTACGTTCGGCCGAGTTCTCGTCTCGCACATCCCGTACCAGCTTCCCGGCTACCCGGCCGCGCCACCGCCATCCGTCGGGTGATGGTGCGGGAGACCGACGCCGCCCTACAATGACCGGGTTCGCCACTCGCCCCGGATTCGACATGACCGACGACCAGTTCTGGGACCACATCCGCGCGGCCCGCGCGGCCGACCCGGAAGAGCACGCGGAGAACCTGGCCGACCGCCTGTCCGAGTTGCCCGTCGCCGACATCCTCGCGTTCGGCCGCCGGTGGGTGGACCTACAGGACCGCGCCCTCACCCGCGACGTGTGGGGGGCGGCGTACCTGATCAACGGCGGGTGCGAGGCGGACGAACTGCCCGAATTCCTCGACTGGCTGATCCTCCAAGGCGAGGTGACGTACACGGCGGCGGTGACGAACCCGGACAGCCTGGCCGACGCGGTGGACGGCGAATCCGAGTGCGAGGTGGAATGCAGCCCGGCCTACGAGGCGTACTGCATGGTGTCCGGGCAGGACGACTACACCGACGCCCTGCTGACGCACTTCCCGGACCTGGGGACGACGACCGAACGGAAACCGCCGGCGGACGCATGGCCGTTCAACCCGACCGAGTTCCGCGCCCGCCTCCCCCGCCTCGCCGCCCTGTACGTCGGCGAGTAGGTCCGACCCGACCAACCGGGCTTGTTTCTTGTCCGGCTCGGCGAGCCGGACCTTCTCCGAATAACCATTCCATGACCCACTTCCTGGCCCTGGAAACGTCCTGCGACGAGACCGCCGCCGCCGTCTTCACCGACGACTATGTCGTGAAGTCCTCGGTGGTCGCCTCGCAGACGGCCCTGCACGCGCGGTTCGGCGGGGTGGTGCCGGAGATCGCCAGCCGCGCGCACCTGCGGACCCTGTGCCCGGTCATCGACGAGGCCCTGACGGCGGCCGGCATCGGCATGGCCGATGTCGGCTGCGTGGCCGTCCACAACACGCCGGGGCTGGTCGGGGCGCTGCTCGTCGGCGTGACCGCGGGGAAGGCGCTGGCCCTCGCGCTGGGCGTCCCGCTGGTGGCGGTGAACCACGTCGCCAGCCACATCTTCGCCTGCCGGTTGGCCGCCGGGCGAGACATCTTCCCGTGTCTGGGCCTCGTGGTGAGCGGCGGGCACACCAGCCTCTTTCGCTGCGACACCGCGTTGTCACTGGAACTGCTGGGCGGCACCCGCGACGACGCGGCCGGCGAGGCGTTCGATAAAGTCGCGGCGCTGCTCGGCCTCGGCTTCCCCGGCGGGCCGGCCGTGGAGCGGGAGGCGATGCTCGGCAACCCGACGGCGCATAAGTTCCCCCGGCCCTTCCTCGACACCGACCGGTTGGAGTTCAGCTTCAGCGGGTTGAAGACGGCGGTGCTGTACGCCTGCCACGGGCAGAACGTGAGCGGCGCGACCCCGCCGGGACCGGGGCAGAAGCGGGCGGACCTCGCGGCGAGTTTTCAGGAGGCCGCCGTCGATGTGCTGGTCGGCAAGTGCAAGCAGGCGCTGCGGCAGACGGGCATGACCCGACTGGCCGTCGGCGGCGGGGTGACGGCGAACCGGCGGCTGCGCGGCAAGCTGGAAGCCATGTGCGCGGCGGAGAAGGCGGAACTGTTCATCCCGCCGTTGGCCCTCTGCACTGACAACGCGGCGATGGCGGCGCTGGCGGTGGAGAAGTGGAAGCTCGGTCAGTTCGCCCCGCCGGACGTGGACGCCGAGCCGAACTTCGGGTGAGGAGGAATGAAAGCAGGACTCACCACAGAGACACAGGGAAACGGGTCTGGCAAAACTTTCTGGCAAGTCGAAAGACCTCACCCCCCGGCCCCCACTCCGTCCCGGAGAGGGGGCCGGGGGGTGAGGTCTTCATCAGCCTCCAGCCGAGCCAGAACTCCCGACCACCAGAAATTTTTGCCAGACCACAGAGACACAGAGAAGACAAGAAAAGAGAGAAGATTGATCTGAAAGTCGTCTCCTCACTTCTTGTCTTCTCTGTGTCTCTGTGGTGAGTCTTCTTCTTCGCCTCCTCACGTCGTCGGGAACCAGTCCTGCAAGGCGTATACGGTGAGTTCCTGTTCCCGCAGCGCCTTGCACGCCTCCACCGCCGCGTGCGCGCCGGACAGCGTGGTGATGCAGGTGATGCGGTGCGACACGGCGGCGGCGCGAATCTTCCCCTCGTCGGTGGAACTGCCGCGGCCGGTGGGGGTGTTGATGACCAGGGCGATGTCGCCGTTCTTCAGCTTGTCCAGGATGTTCGGCCGGCCGCCCTCCTGAATCTTGGCGATCACGTCGCACGGGATGTCGAGCTTCCTCAGCATCGTCGCGGTGCCGGGCGAGGCGAGCAGGGTGTACCCCATGTCGGCGAACAGCCGCGCCACCGGGGCGATTGCCGCCTTGTCCTGTCCGGCCATCGAGACGAAGATGGTCCCTTTCAGCGGCAGCGGGGCGCTGGCCGCCATCTGCGCCTTGGCGAACGCCATCGGCATCGTCTTGTCGCTGCCCATCACCTCACCGGTGCTCTTCATCTCCGGCCCCAGGATGATGTCGGTGCCGGGGAACTTGCTGAACGGGAAGACGCTCTCCTTCACCGAGAAGTGATCCGGCACCACCTCGTCCGCCACCCCCAGTTCGTCCAGCGTTTTCCCGACCATCACCAGCGACGCCAGTCGGGCGAGCGGGATGCCGGTCGCCTTCGACACGAACGGGATGGTGCGGCTGGCGCGGGGGTTCGCTTCGAGGATGTAAACCAGCGGCGGCTCGCTGGTGGTGCCGTCGAACTTCAACCCGGTGACGGCGAACTGGATGTTCATCAGCCCGCGGACGTTCAGCGCCGTCGCCAGCACCCGCGTCTGCCGCTTGATCTCGTCGATCACCTCGGCGGGCAGGCTGTGCGGCGGGATGACGCACGCCGAGTCGCCGGAGTGGATGCCGGCCTCCTCGATGTGCTGCATCACCCCGCCGATGACGGTGCGGGTGCCGTCGCTCAGGCAATCGACGTCCACCTCGGTGGCGTTCTCCAGGAACTTGTCGATCAGCACCGGGCGGCCGGGGGACGCCTCGAACGCGCGGCTGGCGTACCGCTCCAGCCCGGCCTCGTCGTACACGATCTCCATCCCCCGCCCGCCGAGCACGAAGCTGGGCCGCACCAGCGCCGGGAACCCGACCTTCCGCCCGACGCCGATGGCCCCTTGCAGTTCCGTGGCCGTGCCGTGCGGCGGCTGCCGCAGGCCGAGTTCGGTAATCAGCGCGGCGAACCGCTCCCGGTCCTCGGCGGTGTCGATGCTGTCCACGCTGGTGCCGATGATCGGCAGCCCGGCGGCGTGCAGCGGCTTGGCCAGGTTCAGCGGCGTCTGCCCGCCGAACTGGACGATCACCCCGTCCGGCTTCATGCGGTCGTAGATGTTCAGCACGTCCTCGGCCGTGAGCGGCTCGAAGAACAAGTGGTCGGACGTGTCGTAATCCGTACTCACCGTCTCCGGGTTCGAGTTCACCATGATGACTTCGTACCCGTTCGCCCGCAGTTCCAGCGCCGCCTGCACGCAGCAGTAGTCGAACTCGATCCCCTGGCCGATGCGGTTCGGCCCGCCACCGAGGATCATGATCCGCGACTTGCCGGAGAAGGGGAGAACCTCATCGCCGTTCAGGCCGGCAGGAGGCGTGTCGGGCCGCGAAGACTCGCCCCGACCGACGACCACGGCCGCGGACTCGTAGGTGCTGTAGTAGTACGGCGTGTACGCCTCGAACTCGGCGGCGCAAGTGTCCACCGACTTGAACACGGCGGTGACGCCCATCTCCTGCCTGGCCCTGCGGACCTCGCCCTCGGCGCAGCCCCAGATGTTCGCCAACTGGCGGTCGATGAACCCGTACTGCTTGGCCGTCAGCATCAGTTCCGCCGACACGTTCGCCAGCCCGCCGGCCGCCTTCAACTCGTCCTCCATCTGCACCAGCCGCTCGATGTCGCGGAGGAACCACGGGTCGATGTTGGTGCGGGCGTGGACCTCCTCGACGGTCATCCCGTACTTCAGCGCGTACCGGACGAACCACAGCCGCTCGGCGTTCGGCTTGGTCAGCTTCTTCAGCACGTCTTCCATCTTCGGCTGGTCCGGCATCCCCCACTTGTCTAGCCGGTCGCAGCCGAGGCCGAACCGCCCGACTTCCAGCCCGCGGAGGGCCTTCTGCAGGCTCTCCTTGAAGGTGCGGCCGATGGCCATCGTCTCGCCGACCGACTTCATCTGCGTCGTCAACGTCGGGTCGGCGTCGGGGAACTTCTCGAAGGCGAAGCGGGGCACCTTGGTGACGACGTAGTCGATGGTCGGCTCGAAGCTGGCCGGGGTGGTGCGGGTGATGTCGTTCTTCAACTCGTCCAGCGTGTACCCGACGGCCAACTTGGCGGCGATCTTGGCGATGGGGAAGCCGGTGGCCTTCGACGCCAGCGCCGAGCTGCGGCTGACGCGGGGGTTCATCTCGATGACGATCATGCGGTCCGAGTGCGGGTCGGTGGCGAACTGGATGTTCGACCCGCCGGTCTCGACGCCGATCTCGCGGATGATGAGCTTGGCCGCGTCCCGCATCCGCTGGTATTCCTTGTCACTCAGCGTCTGGATGGGGGCGACGGTGATGCTGTCGCCGGTGTGGACGCCCATCGGGTCCAGGTTCTCGATGCCGCACACGATGATGACGTTGTCGGCCACGTCGCGGATCACCTCCAACTCGTACTCCTTCCAGCCGATGACCGACTCCTCGACGAGCACCTCGCCGACCGGCGACAGCTCCAGCCCGAGCGAGATCAGCCCGATGAACTCCTCCCGGTTGTAGGCGATGCCGCCGCCCGTACCGCCCATGGTGAAGCTGGGCCGCAGCACGCACGGCAGGCCGACCAGATCGACCGCCTCCATCGCCTGGGCCAGGGTGCCGACGGTGCGGCTCTTCGGCACGTCGATGCCGATCTTGATCATCGCCTCCTTGAACTTCTGCCGGTCCTCCGCCTTGTCGATCACGTCGGCCCGCGCGCCGATCATCTCGACGCCGTACTTCTCCAGGATGCCGTTCTTGAACAGGGCCATCGCCGTGTTCAGCCCGGTCTGTCCGCCGAGGGTGGGGAGCAGCGCGTCGGGCTTCTCCTTGGCGATGATCTTCTCGACGACTTGCCAGGTGATCGGCTCGATGTACACCCGGTCGGCGGTGCCGGGGTCGGTCATGATGGTGGCCGGGTTGCTGTTCACCAGCACGACGGAGTAACCTTCTTCTCGCAGCGCCTTGCACGCCTGGGTGCCGGAGTAGTCGAACTCGCAGGCTTGGCCGATGACGATGGGGCCGGACCCGATCAGCAGGATCTTGTGGATGTCGGTGCGCTTGGGCATGGCGGTGGGTGGACACTCGGAAATAGAGGGCGAGTAGGCGCAAACTCAGATCAGCTTACAGGGTGGCGGGCGGGGCGGCCATCGAGCGGAGCGGGCGGTGTCGCACCACGTT
>JBBRUO010000092.1:0-13936 GCA_038247725.1 Gemmatales bacterium | reverse complement strand
GGATGCCTTGCGCGCGTGGGCCGGCCAACTTCCAACCGACGCGATGATCGCTACCACGCAAAAGGATTGGGTGAAATTGCGGATCGGCGAACTCGGCGGCCGACCGCTGTGGGCCGTGCGCGTCGGGGTGCGGTTCACGAGCGGCGAAGACGTCTTGCGGGCGAAGCTGACGGACATGCTGCCCCGGTTGCAAGAATAAAGAGGAAATGGACAGGATCACAGGATGGAAGGCAGGATTGAAGAAGACTGTTTTCATCCCGGCTTTCATCCTGTGATCCTGTCCATTCCTGCTTCCCTCCGTGGTTAGTCCGGATTTGTCTTCATGAACCGCCTGGCCGTGTTTCTTCCGAATTGGATCGGCGACGTGGTCATGGCCACGCCGGCCATTCGGGCGCTGCGCGGGCACTTCGCCGGGGCGTCGTTCGTCGCCGTCTGCAAGCCGTATGTGGCGGACGTACTCGCCGGGTCGCCGTGGTTCGACGAGACGCTGTTCCTCGACAAGAAGCGGCCGCTCGCCACGGTGAAGGCGCTGCGGCGCGACCCGCCGGACGCGGCGGTGCTGTTCCCGAATTCGTTTCGTGCGGCGGCGGTGGCGAAGCTCGGCGGCTGCCGGCGCGTGTACGGCTTCGCCCGCTACGGCCGGGATGTGCTGCTGACGAAGCGGCTGTACCCGGTGCGCGGCGCGAACGGCAAGCCGAAGCCGGTGCCGGCCATCGACGATTACAACCGCATTGCGGAACTGCTCGGCGTGCCCGACCCCGGCCACCGAATGGAGTTATTCACCACGGCGACCGACGAGGCGGCCGCCGAAAGCGAGTGTCACCGGCTGAAGTTGCACCGCTTCCGTGAGGTCGTGGCGATCAACGCCGGCGGGGCGTTCGGCTCGTCCAAGCACTGGGCGGATGAGTCGTTCGCCGAGGTGGCCCGGACGCTGTCCGACCGTCGGGGGTGTGGCGTCGTGGTGCTGTGCGGGCCGAGCGAGCGGGATGTCGCCCGGCGGATCGCGGCGCTCGCCGGGCGTGACAGCGTGGTGTCACTGGCCGACGCGCCGCCGAGCATCGGGCTGACGAAAGCCGTCGTCCGCCGCTCCAGCTTGCTCGTCACGACCGATAGCGGCCCCCGGCACTTCGCCGCCGCGTTCGGGGTGCCGGTCGTCACCCTGTTCGGCCCGACGCACATCGGCTGGACGGAGACCTACTTTCCGCGGGCCATTCACCTACAGAAGGTGGTGCCGTGCGGTCCGTGTCAGTTGCGGGTGTGCCCGCTGGATCACCGCTGCATGAAGTCGCTCACGCCGGGTGAGGTGACGGCGGCAGCGGAACGGCTGCTGAGACCCACCGGCTCGAAGGCCGGTGCCACCATGAGAAGATTGGAAATCGCGTGATACATGAACGCGATCACGCTGTCCCCACGTGTGCCCTGAGGGGAATGCAACCCACCTCCCCTCGCTGAGGGGAGGTCGGCGGCGCAGCCGCCGGGAGGGGAGTCTTCGGCAGGAGCCTCGCCTTCCCAAAAAGCAATCTCCCCTCCCGCCGAGTTGCACTCGGCGACCTCCCCTCAACGAGGGGAGGTGGAAGACCGGCCCATCCCCACAACTGTTCGTGTCTCCGACGCCCTGCGGGCGGCGGTCGCGGCCGCGTATGTCGCGCTCGGTGGCGGCCCCGTCGCGGTGCGGTCGAGTGCCACGGCGGAAGACGGGTCCGACGCCAGCTTCGCCGGCCAACAGGAAACCGTCTTGGGTGTTGAAGGCGTTGACGCGCTCATCACGTCAATCCAACGCTGCTGGCAATCGCTGTATACAGATCGGGCGATCGCGTACCGTCGATCCCAGGGCATCGCGGACGACGGGGCGGCGATGGCCGTCGTCGTGCAGGCGCTGGTCCCCGCCGACGTCGCCGGGGTGCTGTTCACCCGCGACCCGGCCGACCCGACCGGCACGCGGATGAGCGTCGAGGCGTCGTGGGGGCTGGGCGAAGCCGTGGTGTCCGGCCGCGTCACGCCGGATCGGTACACCGTGGACCGCGAGTCCGGTGCGGTCATTGCGCGGAACGCCGGCGCGAAGACGGTGAAGGTCACGGCAACGGGCGAGGAGCCGGTGCCCGCGCAGTTGCACGCCGCGCTCTGCCTGTCCGACGTGGAAGTCGCCGCGCTCGCCGCACTGGGCCGCGCCGTCGAGGCCGTGTATGGTGACCCCCGCGACATCGAGTGGGCGTTCGCCGGCGGCACCCTGTACCTGCTCCAGGCGCGGCCGATTACCACCGCGACGGCGGCCGACCGCGAGCGGATTCGCCGGGAAATTCAAGGCGAATTGACCCGCCTGGCCGACCCCACCGGCACCGTCTGGGTGCGGTACAACCTGTCCGAGACGCTGCCCGAACCGACGCCGATGACGTGGGACGTGATCCGCGTGCTACTCGCCGCGACCGGCGGGTTCGGCGCGCTCAACGCCGACCTCGGTGGCGACCCGGACGTGTCCCTCGGAATGCTCGGCGCGTTCGACCTGATCGCCGGCCGGCCGATGGCGAACCTGTCCCGCATGCCCCGGCTACAGTTCCGCCGTCCGCCCATCGAGTACCCGTTCGCCGCGTACAAACAAGACCCCCGCCGGGCGCTCGACCCGGAACCGGAACTGAAACCGCTCCGCAACGGGTGGCTGCGACTGCCCGGAACCGTCTGGCGATTGTCCCGCATCGCGGCGCGGACGAAGGCGCTGACCGAGACCTTCGACCGGCAGTTCACGACCGTCATCGCGCCGGCATTTGAAGCCGAAGCACGTCTGGCGTTCGGTGAAAATTTGTCCGGATTCCACCCTCGCCAGTTGCTGGACCGCGTGCGGGCGTGGGTGACGAAGACGAACATCGACTTCGCCCGGCACAGCTTGAAGCCGACGGTGCTGGCGGCGGGGGCGATGCGGACGCTGACCGAACTGCTGACGCCGAAGCTGAAGGGCCGCGCGGGGGAAATCGTCCGCGAGTTGGCGGGGGGCGCGAAGGCCCCGGCCGGGGTCGCCCTCGCGGACGGCCTCCGCGCGTTCGCGGCGGGGGAACTCGGCCGGGCCGAGTTCCTGCTGGCGTTCGGCCACCGCTGCGGCGGGGAGATGGAGCTGGCCCGCCCCCGCTGGTCCGAAGACCCGGCCGCCGTGGACGCGCTCTTCGCCGCCAAGTCGCCCGCCTCTCCGCCCGTGCCCGACTCGTGGCCACGCATCGCCAAAGAGCTTCGACTACCTGTCGCCATTCGCAAGCAAGCCGATCACTGGGTCGAACGCCTGCGGACGTACCTGGGGCTGCGCGAGGCCGGCAAACACTACTGGCTGATGGGGCACGCCGTGATCCGTCGGCATCTGGTCGAACTGGACACCCGGTTCAAACTCAATGGCGGTCTCTTCTTCCTCACGCTCGCCGAGTTGGATGACCTCGGCGCGGGGACGGATGTGGCTGCGGTCATCACCGCGAGGAAGAAGCGGCGGCAACTGGAACTGTCACTGGACGTGCCGCCGGTGTTGTTCAGCGATGACCTCGACGCCATCGGCCGACCGCCGCCGCTGCCCGACGGCGCGGCGGTGCTTGAGGGCATCGCAGTGTCCGCCGGGGTCGCCGAGGGGCCGGCGTTGGTGCTGACCGCGCCCGGCCCACCGCCGGCCGAACCGTTCATTCTGGTGTGCCCGAGTACCGACCCGGCGTGGGTGCCGCTGTTCGCACGGGCGAAGGGGGTCGTGATGGAGACGGGTGGGGTGCTGTCGCACGGGGCCATCGTGGCCCGCGAGTTCGGCCTGCCAGCGGTGGCGGGATTGCCGGGGGTGGTGGCCCGGTTGCGAACCGGTCAACAACTGCGGGTGGACGGCACCCGCGGGCTGGTGTCGGTGATCGGGTAGTCCCCGCGCGGTCAAATACGGGTCCACGTCCTGAACTCGAGAAACGCCCGTCGCCTGACCCGTCGGCCGATGCCTCGCGGCTGGTTCCGGGCCGTCCGAAGTCACGACCCCAGGAACAGGTTCGCCACGGGGACGGACCAGCCGGGCAGCAACGGGGAGACGAGGGTGCCCGTGTCGGGGTAGACGGTCACGGACTGGTTCGCCCGGCAGACGGCGGCCGTGCGGGCGGTCGGATCGATGACCCACACTTCCACGACGCCGGCCCGGAAATATTCGTCGTTCTTCGCCGCGATCTCCGGGTTCGTGTCGTTCTTGCTGCGAATCTCGACGACGATCTCCGGGATCGTTTCCAAATACCCTTCGGGCGAGCGCGTCACCTGCAGCGAGTGTGCCAGGACGAACGCGGCATCCGGGCCGACCACCCGATCCGGGTTCCGCCGCAGGATGACGCCGACATCACCACACACTTCGCCCAACCCGGCGTCCTCCGCGTCGGTGAGGTAGCGGATGACGCGAGCCTGCCGGCGGGCGTGGGTGTGGGATGGTGGCGGCATGGTGATGAGTGTTCCGTCGTCGAGTTCGTACCTCACGTCGCCGGACGGGAGCGAAGTCGGCAGCGCGGCGAGATCGGCGGCCGTGAACAGCCGGCGGCCAAGGGGAACGCGAGTCGGAACTGTGGCAACCATGAGGAGATTGTACCACGGCACGCGGCGAAAGGGCCACGGCAAGCGCCTTTGGTACATGCCAGTCACATGCTCGGAAGCCGCAGCGAGGTTGAAAATGGCTTCTTCGTGGCTCGAATTCTCCTTACAAACCAGATTACAAACTGGTTCGGAGTCGAAATCCGCCATTGTTCACCCTCTCGCGACGTTTCCAGTCACATGCCAGTCACATGCTTACGCCCAATGGGGGATGTAAGTCGGACTTTTGCCACGAGTGTGCGCCTTGACGAGTTTGGCTTTCACGGTGTCCGCGATCACCCGCGAGGCCATCGAGTAGTTTTTATCGGAAATGGCGAGGCGGTTGCGCAACGAAGCGTTCGTCATCTGCTCGTTTCCGACGTAGCGAAGTACGCAGTGCTGGTAACAGGCCCGAATTCGCTCGGCGGACTCCAACTCCGCGAAGGTCCGGGGGGCGTAGAGGTAGACCCTGGTTGATCCGGGGGGCCGGCGGAAGTCCGGCGGTGGTAGTTGGTACAGTTCGATTTCGGCGATCACTTTGTCGATGCCCGACCCGCGCTCCTCGCAGATGTTGACCCGCCGCATGAACGCGGCCAGCGCCTCGTTCCGGGAGCGGGGCGGCATGTCGATGAACCGATCCGGTTCGACGAGCGGTTCCCCCGGATTCGTGAACTCGATGCGGTCGTCGAAGATCTCGACCATCGGGCCAGCCCCGGTCGCGGAGAAATCCTGGTGAATCAGCGTGTTGGCGAGCAGCTCTCGGACAGCGATGTCGGGGTAGATGCGAACCGATTTGCGGAGTGCCTGTTCGATGTGTTCGTTCTCCGGCAGCAGCGCGCTGACGTAACCGACGAAGGACTCGAAACCGGCCGCGTACCCGGCCCGACTCGCCGAGTCGGTCCACTCCCGCTCGGTAATGAGGCGGCCGCTGCCGGTGTACCGGATGACGCGAAGCGCCTTGCGGCCGAGTCCACCGAATGCGGACAAATCGCGGGCGAACAGGATGGCCCCCAAGTTCGTGATGTCGTATCGGCCGAGGACTTGCGGAACGACGAGCGACTCGTCCGCGAGCCGCGTGAGGATACCGCTCTTCGACTCCGGCAACCGCTGGTTGGTCCGCGTGAAATAGGCTGAGTAATCGAGGCGATCCAGAACGCCATCTTCGGAAAGGCCGACCGCCGCGATCCCGACTTCAAACCCGATGGCGTTGAAAAGTTGCCAGAGTTTCCGCTCCTTCTCGACATGCTCCTTCAACCGCCGCTTGTGGCTCCCGACTCGGATCCACTCGTCGACCTTGAACCGGGTCGGGGCCGTTTCCGCCGCCGAAATTTCAAACAGCACGACGCGAAGCCCGTGGCAGTCGAATTCGCGGATCGTGAAGTCCAATCGCGGAGTCAACCCGCGCGCGAGCCACGGTTCCAAATCCTCGTTCCCTTGGCCCTTCGTCGCACGCGGCTTGAAACTGGTCCCGACCACGCGATGCGTGCCGTCCTCGACTCCCCAGACGATGAAGGCGCGGGCTTGTCCGTGTATCGCCGCCGAATTGGACAAGGCGGACAGGTATTCCCCAATGTCTTCGGTGTTGGCGTAGTTCTGTTTGAACTCCACCCATTCCGTTTCGTGGGGAAGTTCGAGGAGTTCGTCCAGTTTGGCGGTGAGTTCGGCATCGCTCATGCCCCGCATTCTACACGCCCGCCCGCTTGGTGTGCCAGTCCGTCACCGCCTCGTACATGCGGGCGATGCGGAACATGCGGTCCTCGTCGAACGCGGCCGAGAGCAGTTGCAGGCCGACTGGCAACCCGCCCTTGCTGAACCCGCACGGAATGCTCATCCCGGCGATGCCGGCCAGGTTGCAACTGATCGTGTAGATGTCGCTTAAATACATCGCCAGCGGGTTGTCCGCCTTCTCGCCGAACTTGAACGCCGGCGTCGGCGAGGTCGGCCCCATGATGACGTCGCACACCTTGAACGCCTCGTCGAACTCGTCCTTGATCTTCCGCCGCACCTTCAACGCCTTCAGATAATACGCATCCTTATACCCGCTGCTCAGCGCATAGGTGCCGAGCATGATGCGGCGCTGGACCTCGCGGCCGAAGCCTTCGCCCCGGCTCTTGCTGTAGGTGGCGATGAGGTCCGCCTTCTGCTTGGTGCGGTGGCCGTAGTGCATCCCGTCGAACCGCGCCAGGTTGCTGCTACACTCCGCCGTGGCGACGATGTAATACACCGCCACCGCGTATTGCGCCCCGTGCGGCAGGCTCACGTCCACCAGTTTCGCCCCCTGCTTCTCGTACTCGGCGAGGGCGTCGCGGGTCAACGTCTCGACTTCGGCGTCCAACCCGGAATCGAAGAACTCCTTCGGGACGCCGATCCGCAACCCCTTGACCGGGTCGTTGAGCGACTTCGTGTACTGCGGGACGGGGGCATCAATACAGGTGCTGTCCCGCTTGTCCCACCCGGAGATCACTTCCATCATGAGCGCGGCGTCCGTCACGTCGTGGCTGAACGGCCCGACTTGATCCAGGCTGCTGGCGAAGGCGATCAGCCCGTACCGGCTGACGCGGCCGTAGGTCGGCTTCACCCCGACGAGGCCGCACAGCGCCGCCGGCTGGCGGATGCTGCCGCCGGTGTCGGTGCCGAGTGACACCGGGGCCTCGCACGCGGCCACGGCCGCCGCGCTGCCGCCGCTGCTGCCGCCGGGGATGCGGGTGCTGTCCCACGGGTTGGTGGTCTTCTGGTACGCGCTGTTCTCGGTGCTGGACCCCATCGCGAACTCGTCCATGTTCGTCTTGCCGAACACGACCGCGTCCTCGGCCTTGATCCGTTCCACCACGTGCGCGTCGTAGGGCGGGACGAAGTGCTCCAGCATCTTGCTGGCGCAAGTGGTCGTGATCCCCTTGGTGCAGAGCACGTCTTTCACGGCGACGGGGATGCCGGCGAGTTTGCCGAGCGGTTGTCCCGCCTTCCGCTTGGCATCGACGGCGGCGGCCTGGGTGCGGATGGCGGCCTCGTCCACGCGCAGGAACGCCTTCACCACGCCGTCGCGGGCCTTCACCGACGCCAGAAAGGCGGTGGCGATGTCGGCGGCCGTCGCCTGCCCGGACGCTTGCAGGGCGAGGAGTTCCGTGGCGGTCTTTTCGATGAGGGACATGGCGAGACTCGAATAAAAGAGGATTCACCGCGGAGAGCACGAGAGGGCACGGGAGGGAAGAAAGAGAGTTAGTCCGGGAAATCGCGGACGAGTCGCTTGATCCCATCCACCAACCGCGTCACATTGAAATTCAGGATGAGACCCAAATGCAACCCGGTCAGTTACAGGTACGTCTGCACTTGGGCTTCATGGATTTTCTCGATCCGGTCCACCGCTTTGAGTTCCAGAATCAGCGTTTCATTCACTCGGATGTCGATCCGGAAACCGCAATCCACCAAGATTCCACGATACTTCACGGGAAGTGCGAGTTGCCGTTCGATAGTGAATCCGCGCTCCCGGAGTTCGTACTCCAGGCATGCCTCGTAGGCGGATTCGAGCAGGCCGGGGCCGAGCTCGCGATGCACGAGGATCGCCGCCCCGATGGTTTGCTCGCTGAGATGGTTCAATTCTTCCCTGCTCATTTCTGTTCTCCCGTGCCCTCTTGTGCCCTCTGCGGTGAAATCTTCTTCTATCCGCCTTCAGTGCGAAACGGGTTCATCCGTGTCGAAGACGGCCGGGACGCCGAAGAAGTCGGCCAGTCGGGTGGGGGCGTTCTGGAGCGCGGCGTCCACCGGCAGCGACGGCACCGGCACGTCGTCGCGGAACACGTTCGCCACCGGCAGCGGGTGCGCGAGCGGTTCCAGCCCGTCGGTGTCCACTTCCGACAGTTGATCGACGTACTTCAGGATGGCGTTGAGTTGGTCGGCCACCGCGGCCAAGTCCGCCTCCGGCAGTTCCAGCCGGGCCAGCTTGGCGACCTTCTTCACTTCGGCGAGGGAGAGCGACATGGGGGATACCAACAAACCCCGCCGCGCGGGTCGGGAGTGCCGAGCCGGGGGACGGGGGGAGGTGACGGGGCGACGGTAGTACCGTTACACCACGACGGTCGAGAACGGCTTCCGCACGATCGGCTTGGCGATGCGGCCGGAGCGGATGCACTGGACGCACACCCACACGCGGGCGGTCTCGCCGTCGCGGTCGATGCGGATCCGTTGCAGGTTCGGCTTGTACACCCGCTTGGTGATGCCGGTGATCTTCTTGCCGACCCCGCCGAGGTACTTGGCCTTACCGCGGTAGGTCTTCTGGTTGCCCCGCTGGGGCTTTTTCTGGCAGATTCGGCAGTGCATGCCCATCGAACAACCCTCACGGCCCCGGTAGTCGGGCGGTCGCGCATTCGGCGGAAAGAACGGGCAGTATACCCGCCCCCGGCCGACTGGCAAGCGAACCCGGCCCGGAAAAGGCGGCGCGGATTCCCCACCACTCGCCCGCGCGTCTGGGGTAAAGTCTTCAGTCACCACTCGGAACTTGGTGCCTCATGCCGTCGCGCCCCGCCACCGTCGCCGTCGTGCTGTTCTGGCTCGGCACCACCGGCTACCTGGGCTACACCCGCGTGCTGCCGTGGCTGACGGCGTCGGACGCCCCCGTCGTCACCGTCTCCGCCACCGACGAGGCCAGTCGGCAGAAGGTCCGCTGGACGGTCACATTCAACAAGGAAAAGGCCGGCGTCCTCGTCACCGAGTTGAAGGCCGACGACACGGACGGCTACACCTTCGTCGCCAAGTACACCGACATCCGGCTGTCGATGCTGGGGTTCCAAGTCCGCGTGCCGTCGGCCACGACCGAGGTGACCATCGACCGGAGCGGGAACCTCCGGCGGCAGTCGATGAGCGGGTCGGGGGTGTTCACCATCCCCATCGTCGGCGAGATCGCCGGGTCCGTGTCGGTCACCAGCCACGTCGTCGATGGCGAGTTGCGGGGCCGCGTCGAAGGGACCGTCCTCGACCTACCGCTCCCGCCGACGGACCTGCCGCCGGTGCCGGTGCCGTCCGGCCAGGTGTTGAACCCGCTCCTCCCGGTGAACCGGCTGTCCGGCGTCGAACCGGGCCAGCGGTGGACGATCCAACGAGTCGATCCGCTCGGCGATTCGCTCCAACAACTCCTCCTGGCGTTCCTCGACAAGCACGGCGACGGGTCGAAGCTGTTCGGCTCGCGGAAGCCGTCCGCCGACCTGCTGGCCGAGGTGCTGACCGACACCGAAGGCATCGCCGTCCGGCGGGGCGAGGAGACGGTCCCGTGCCGGGTGATCGTGTACAAGAACGCGGACGGCAAGACGGTCGCGCGGACGTGGGTGAGCGCGGCCGACGGGCGGGTGATGCGGCAGGAGGCGACCGCGGACGGCAACACCCTTCGGTTGAACCGCGACGAGTGAGGGCGGGCGAACCCCCGGAGGAGTCGGAGTCATGGCCATTCACTCGATGCCGCCGCAGCCGAGTCGCGCGACGGAAGCCGCCTTGATGGTGCTCCAGGCGTTGCCCGCCGACACCCCGTTGGACGCCTACTTCCGCGCCGCCTGCGAGAAGTCCGCGGCGGCGCTCGGCGTGGAGCGGGTGGGGGTGTGGCTGTTCATCGAGGACAAGTCGGTCTTGCGGTGCGCGAACCTGTACGAGCGGTCGAGCGGCGAGCACTCGTCCGGGGTCGTCCTGCGGGTGGCCGACTTCCCGAGCTACTTCGCCACCCTGAGCATCCGCCAGGCGGTGCCGACGGAGGTGGTGGCGACGGCCCCGTGGCTGGCCGGCTTGCGGGAGGCGTACCTCGACCCGCTCGGCATCACCTCCACGCTGGACGCCGGCGTGTTCCGGGACGACGAGTTGCTCGGCGTGGTGTGCCACGAACACGTCGGCCCGCCCCGCGAGTGGACGACCGACGCCCGCGACTTCGCCGCCGCCGTCGCCGACCGGGTGGTGGTGCGGATGGGGACGGCCGAGGTGCGGGAGTTGCGGGCCGCCTTCCGGGCCGACGGCGAACACCTCGCCGCGCGGGACAAGTCGGCGGCCCTCGAGCAACTGGCCGCCGGCATCGCGCACGACTTCCGCAACCTGCTGACCGTCGTGTTCGGCATCGGCGACCTGCTGGGGACTCGCGCCACCTTGCCGGACGACGTGCGGCGGCACGGGGCGACGCTGATCCAGACCGCCGAGCGGGGGTCCGAGTTGGTCCGCCAACTGACCGATTACGCCAAGCCGACCACGCACCCGCCGGCGGTCCACGACTTGGCCAAGTTGACCGCCGATCTGGTCCCCGCCCTGACCGCCGCCGTGGGGCCGTTCCACACGGTCGAATTCGACCCGCCGCCGCCGCTCGGCCGGGCGCTGATCGACCGCCTTCAGTACGAGCGGGTGGTGATGAACCTGGTGCTGAACGCCCGCGACGCCATGACCGCGGGCGGCCCCGTCCGCGTCCGGCTGTCCTCCGTCAAGTGGAAGGGCGACCTGGCGCGGGGCGGGCGGTACATCCTCGTGGAGGTGTCCGACACCGGCTCCGGCATGGAGGAGGCGACGCGGCGGCGGATGTTCGACCCGTACTTCACCACCAAAAGCGAGGGCACCGGGTTGGGGTTGGCCGTCGTCCGTCAGATCGTGGAGCGGGTGGGCGGGCTGATCCGCGTGGAGAGCGCGGTCGGTCGGGGCACCGCCGTCCGCTTGTACTTCCCCAACGTCAGCGCGCCGACCGGCCAGACGATGGAGTTCGCCGTCCCGCCCGCGCTGCGGACGTAGCCGACCCCGAGACGCCACGGCCGTGAGTCGGGGCTTCGCACGAGTCGCCCTCGGAGAGAGCGACCCACCCGAAAACCCGATCACGGAAGGGCCCTGCCTTCCGATTCACTTTTCGCCGACACATTCCGTTGACACCGCCGGCCGGGTTGCTATCGTCCGCCCCCGAGTCGCACCGCCACGGGGGAAACGAGGCGGGGCGACCGCACCCGAAACACCCGAGCGCCCGATGACCGACGCGACCACCCCGGTGGCGGCGCACAAGGCCGCCATCCGCCGGTTCGCCGCCGTCCGCGGGTGGGACCCGTACCACACGCCGAAGAACCTGACGATGGCCCTGGCCAGCGAGGTCGGCGAACTGTGCGACGTGTTCCGCTGGCTGACGCCGGACGAGTCGGTCGCCGCCGGCCGCGACCCGGCCCTGCGGCAGGCCATCGCCGACGAGCTGGCGGACGTGGCCAACATCGTGTTCCTGCTGAGCGAACACACCGGCATCGACCTGAGCGAGGCGGTGGCCGCCAAGCTGGTGAAGAACGCGCAGAAGTACCCGGCCCCGGCCGGGGCGTCGAACCAACAACCGTGAACCACCACTCGGTGGGGTGGGGCCGTCGCGCCGCGGGTCCGTCGGGGGACGACCCGCGGCCGTCGGCGGGCCGTCTGTAATGGGGGAACCGACCGTGCCGACTCGTCGCCAATTCGGAATCCGACTCGCCGCCGTCGCGGTTCTCGCGGCCGGGGCAGCGCACCCCGCGCCCGGTCAGGCCCCGAAGCCGCCCGCGCCCAAATACTACTCCGGTAAAGTGACGCCGAACCCGGCGCACCAATCCACCTACAACCCGCCGCCCGCCCGCCCGCAGCCCGGCGAGCCGCTGCCGACTCCCGGCGGGGCCGCGCCGCGCCTGACCCAGCCGGTGGTCGCCGGCCCGAACGGGGTCCGCCCGGTGTCCGCCGACGACACCGACTTGATGAAGCCGTTGCCGCCGGTCGGCGACCTGCCCAAGCCGGCGTTCTTCCCGAACAGCGGGTCGGACCCGGTGACGCTCCCGATCCCGGACGCCGCGAAGCCGCCGACGGTGGTGGCCGAACGCGGGCCGGGGGCCGTCCCCGTCCCGCCGCCGCTGCCGGGTGGACCCGCGATCACGCCGCCGGTCGCCGCCCCGCCGTCGCCGCCGCTGGCCGCGAACCTGTCCGCCCGCGCCGCGGCGAACGTCTTGGTCGAGATCCAATCGCCGGACGCGGTCGGGGTCGGCCAGCCGTGTACGTACACTCTCCTCGTGCGGAACACCGGCACGGTCGCCGTCACCGGCGTCCGGGTGGACCACGAGCCGCCCGCCGGGGCGACCGTCGGGGCGACCGAGCCGGCCGCCGAATCGGCCGGCGACGGCAAGCTGGCGTGGGCCGTCGGGCCGATGGACGCCGGGGCCGAGAAGCGGATCAAAGTGACCGTCACCCCGACCGAGGAGGGGGAACTCCGCGGCCGCGCCTCCGTCAGCTTCTCCGCCGGCGTGGAAGCCCGCGTGAAAGTGACCCGCCCGCGGATCGGCGTCACCCTGACTGGGCCGGACGTGGTCCGCGTCGGCGAGCCGGTGGTGTTCCAGGTGAAGCTGACCAACACCGGGTCCGGCCCGGCCAACACGATGCGGCTGCACGCCCGCTTCACGGACGGGTTGAAGCACGCCAACGGGCAAGTGATCGAAGGCGAGATGAAGAACCTGGAGGCCGGCAAGACGAAGACGTTCTCGCTGGAGGTGGCCGCCGCCCGACCGGGGCAAGAGACGTTCGTGCTGAGCGTGTTCGCCGACGCCAACCAGCCGGAGACGGCCAAGGCCGCCGTCACCCTCGTGGAGCCGCAACTGGTCATCAAGCAGACCGGCCCGACGAAGTGCCTGGTGCGGGCCGAGCCGGTGTACCAGATCGACCTGACCAACCCCGGCTCCGCCGCCACCGAAGCCATTCAGATGTGGACGGCCGTGCCCGACGGGTTCGAGTTCGTGCAGGCGTCCGACGCCGGCCAGTTCAACGCCACCAGCAAGACGGTGGTGTGGCGGCTGAACGGGCTGACCGCCGGCGGGGCCAAGACGGTGACGGTGAAACTGCGAGCCGTCGCGCCGGCCGACAGCGCCGTCCGCACGACGGTGCAGGCGGGCGAGGCGGACGCCCCGGCCGGGGCGGGCGTCGCGGCGGTGGCGGCCCAGGGCAAGCCGCTGGAGGCCCGCGCCGAGACGGCGGTGAAGGCCGAGGGGGTCGCCGCCCTGCGGTTCGACCTGGTCGGCAAAGAGGGGCTGGTCGAAGTGGGCAAGGAAGCCGAGTACGAGATCAAAGTGGTGAACCACGGCACCGGCCCCTGCACCAACGTGCAACTGGTGGCCGAGCTGGCCGACGGGACGACGATGGTGGCGTCCGCCGGCCCGACCAACGGCCGCAGCCAGGGCGGGCAGACGGTGCTGTTCGAGCCGCTCCCGCACTTGGCGGCGAAGGCCGAGGCGGTGTACCGGATGCGGGTGAACGGGAGCGTCCCCGGCGACATGCGGTTCCGCGTCAAGCTCATCTGCGAGCAGATCCCGTCGCCGGTGGTGAAGGAAGAGAACACCAAGTTCTACAAGCAGTGAGCCGAGTCGGGGTGGGAAAACGGACGAGTCGGGAACCG
>JBBRUO010000091.1:0-14208 GCA_038247725.1 Gemmatales bacterium | reverse complement strand
GCGCTGGCGTTCGAGAAGGTGCCGGACCACCTCATCATCGTCGGCGGCGGGTACATCGGCCTCGAACTCGGCAGCGTCTGGAAACGGCTCGGCGCGAAGGTGACGGTGTTGGAGTTCCTGCCCCGCGTCCTGACCATCTGCGACGGCGAGGTGGCGGCGGCCGCCCACAAGTTGCTCGCCAAGCAGGGCATCGAGTTCCACCTGGAAACGAAAGTGACCGGGGCGAAGATCGAGGGCGGTCACGTCACCGTCTCCGCGACGGCCAAGGACGGCAGTTCGCTCAGGTTCACCGGCGATAAAGTGCTGGTGTCGGTCGGCCGTCGGCCGTACACCGCTGGGCTGGGGCTGGATGAGGCCGGCGTGACCTACGACAAGAAGTCTGGCAAGATCGCCGTGGACAAGCAGTTCCGCACCAACGTTCCCGGCGTTTACGCCATCGGCGACCTGATCGACGGGCCGATGCTGGCGCACAAGGCGAGCGAGGAAGGCATCGCCTTCGCCGAGATGCTGGGCGGGCACAAGCCGCACCTGAACTACGACTGCATCCCCAGCGCCATCTACATCTGGCCCGAAATCGCCAGCGTCGGGCTGACCGAGGAGCAGGTGCAGGCGACCGGCCGGACCAAAGGCGAGGGGTACAAAATCGGCAAGTTCCCGTTCGTGGCCAGCGGGCGGGCGAAGGCGATGGACGACACCGACGGGTTCGTGAAGGTCATCACCGACGCCAAGACCGACCGTCTGTTGGGCGTCCACATCTTGGGGCCGCGCGCGTCGGACTTGATCGCCGAGGCGGTGGCGGTGATGGAGTACCACGGCAGCGCCGAGGACATCGCCCGCATGGTCCACGGCCACCCGTCCTTGACGGAGAGCGTCGGCGAGGCCGCCCGCGCCGCCTGGCTGGGCATGGCGATCCATGCGTGAGGGCGGGACTCGACCCGCCGTCCCTCCGGGACTCCGATCAGTATCACCTTCGCTTCCAGGGGTTCCGTCGCTCCGCTCCGTCACCCCTGGCTACCGGCAACCGCCGCTCCGCGGCGAAGACCACGGCTTCCCGTTCCGGGCAAAACACCACCTCTGCGGGAACGGTCTTCGCACCGGAGGTGCGGGTGCCGGTAGCCAGGAGTGACGGGCGAGCGCAGCGAGCCGAACCCCTGGAACCCAAACCAGTGAACGAATCCCAATGGCCGACCACCGACCAAGTGGCTTGGTTGCTCTCGCACGCCGAGACGGTCGTTTCGTTCCGCGAACTCTCGCTATTTCAGTTGGAGTGCGCACGGCAGGTTTGCGACTCATTCCCTTCCAATTGGACCATTCACGAGCTACTTCGCGGAGCGTATGAGGCGGTCGAGGAGGGCACTCCGATTGGTAATCTGGCAAATTTTGCGTTGCTGGCTGGAGAGTTGGCAGACGGCACCGCAACTCGGCTCAATCGCCTCATCGAGCAGATACGCGGCAAGGTCTGCCACTTCGTTCGTGACGCCAGTCGGGAAGCGGTTGCAGCGAACTTGCTGCTGATGGCCGTTTCCGGCGAAGGCTGGTGGCGAACAGAGACGCAGATTGATGACCCACTCATGGCCCACCAATACGCCTTGCTGGAAGGACAACGCGAGGCGATTTGTTGCGAGAACCTCGATCTCCTCCGCTGCATCGTCGGCAACCCCTTCCGCCCCGTGACTTTCGACCCCTCTTGGCGCACGGAAACCGCCGTCGGTCTCGCGCTTCGCATATACGACGAGCGCGACTTCACCCCCATGCCGATCTTGGCGGACGCGCTCGAAGAAGCCGGGTGCGAGAACGCCGAGGTGCTGGCCCACTGCCGCGAACCCGGCCCGCACGCCCGCGGCTGCTGGGTACCCGATGGCGTCCTCGGCAAGCGGTGACAGCCGGAAATGAAAAGAACCCCAGGCCGCAGGCTGGGGGGTCCGACAGCGGCCCCCCCTTCCCCGCCAACGGAATTCGCGTTCGGGTCTCGGTCCCCGACGCGGACCAGCCAACGACCTCCGACACCGCCGCTCACGCCGCCCGCGACACCGCCGTCGCCGGTTCGGGAGCGGGTTCGGTCAGCACGTCGTTCGCCAGGTCGTCCACCTCACGGCGGAGTTCCAGCACGACGTCCTCCGGCGGGGTTGGCTCCGGGGCGTCCCAGGCCATGTCGTCGGCCGCGTGGCCGGCGGCCAGCTCGTCCAGGTCGCGGTGCCGGCGGAACTCGGCCACCTCCGCCATCCGCCCGGTCAACTCGGTCGTCGCCTCCCGCAGCGCCTTGGTCCGCTCCTCGGCGTCCAGGGCTTCCACCGACAGGGCCACCCGTCGGGCGTCCAGGTCGGTCCGCACGCGGGCGAACACCTTCTCCCACCGCCGCCGCATCACCCGCACCCGCCGCTTGCCGGCCGCCCCGGACTCGGCCGCTTCCTCCATCGCCAGGGCGACGGGGGCCAGCCGGTCCAGTTCGATGACCAACCGCTCGGCCAGCTTGTCCACTTCGGCCAGCCGGCGGGCGTACCGGCTGCGGGTGTCGGCCGTCTCGGTCAGTTCGTCGGCGAGGTGCTTCCGCTCGCGGTCGCGGAGGTCAGCCCACGCGCGGGCCACCTCGTCGAGCGACACTTCCCACTTGACGAGGTGTTCCCGCTTGGCCAGCAGGTCGGCGTCGATCCGCCCCCGGTGCGTGGCCAGCACCCCCTCGTGCCCCGCCAGCGCCGCCTGCCACGCCTCCACCTTCGCCCGCAAGTCCCACAGTTCCCGCTCGCGGTCGCGGCGGGTGCGGTCGGCGGTCATCAGCAGCCGCTCCCGCTCGTCGGCGGCCAGTTCCCGCGCCCGCAGCGCCGTCGCCAGCCCTTCCAGTTCGCCGACGGTGGACTCCTCGGACGACTGCCACGTCTGCCGGGCGGCGACCAGGGCGGCCACTTGCTCGACGAGGACGGCCCGCTGGTCGCCCAGGTCGGTCTCGCGGCGGTCAATCTCCGCGAGGGAGGCGGACAGGCGGGCGCGGTCCCGGTGCAGTTGCTGTTCGCCGGTCTGAAGTTCGGTCAGCAGGCGGTCCACCGGCTTGGCCGACGCCACGCTTTCGGACGGGCTGCCGTCCCACACCAGGGTGGTGGTCGGCGGGGCGGCGGTGGCGGCCGCGACATCGGCCTCAGCCCGCGCCCGGCGGTCGTCCAGGTGCTTCAACACCGCGCGGGTGTTCAGCGCGCGAGCTTCCAGGCCGGCGATCTCGGACACCAGGGAGGCGGCGCGGGATTCGAGCGCGGCGTGCCGGGCGTCCAACTGGCTGTGCTTCTCGTCGAGGGCGGCGGCGCGACGGTCCAGCGCCGCCGTCTGCGAGGCGATCCACGCCTCCGCCTGTTCGCGGTCGTCGATCAGTCGCCGCTGGTTCTCGTTCAGTTGGTCCCACCCGTCCCGCATCCGCGTCTGGTGTTCGGCCGTCTGGGTGGCGAACTCCTCCCGTTCTTGGCGGAGGCGTTCCGTGTCCCCCCGCAGCCGGGCCTCGCGGCGGTCCAGGTCGTCCCGCTCGGCGGTCACTTTCTGGACGGCGGCGGCGGTCTCGGTCTCGGCCCGCAGTTTCAGCCGCTTGTACAGGTTCCGCGCGCGGTACCGGTCGGCCCGTGCCGCCGCTTGCAGTTGGCCGACCTCGGCCCGCCGGGCGGCCAGTTCGGCCCGCTGCTCGGCCAGCTCGGATTGCTGCTTGGCGCGGGCCTTGCGAAAGTCCTCGCGAGAGACGGTCAACTCTTGCGCGAGCCGTCGCAGTTGCTCCTCGCGCGGGTCGCCGGCCGTCGAATGCGCTGCCGCCATAATGTGCCCCCAGTCGGTACGTTCCCCTTCCCCCGCCGGGGTTATGCCGTGGGGTTCGGAAAAGGGAAGGGCAAAATCGGGGGAAAAGAGCGACGTGCCGCGACACCACCGTCGGGTTTCAGCCGTTGACGGCCTTGAAGCGCCTGACGCAATCCACCATCGCCACCTCGGTCGGCAGGCGTTCGATGCTGCTCGCTCCAAAGAAGCCGACGACTCCCTTGGTGCGGGTGAGGACGTACTTCACGTCGTCCGGTTCGGCGATGGGGCCGCCGTGGCACAGCACCAGGATGTCGGGGTTCACCGCCTTCGCCGCGTCGCACATCGCCTGCACCCGCTTCACGCTCTCGTCTAACGTGATCGCGGTCTTCGCCCCGACGGTGCCGCTGGTGGTCAGGCCCATGTGCGGGATGAGGACATCCGCGCCGGCGGCGGCCATCCGCTCGGCCTCGCGCTCGGTGAACACATACGGGGTGGTGAGCAGGCCGAGGTCGCTGGCGGCGGCGATCATCTCGACCTCCTTGTCGAACCCCATGCCGGTCTCTTCCAGATTCTGGCGGAACACGCCGTCGATGAGGCCGACGGTGGGGAAGTTCTGGACGCCGCTGAACCCGGCGTCGCGGACATCGAGCAGGAACCGCTTCATGACGCGGAACGGGTCGGTGCCGCACACGCCGGCGAGTACGGGGGTGTGTTCAACGACCGGGAGCACCTCGCGGGCCATGTCCATGACGATCTGGTTGGCGTCGCCATAGGGCATCATGCCCGACAGGCTGCCCCGCCCGGCCATGCGGAACCGGCCGGAGTTGTAGATGATGATGAGATCCAGCCCGCCGAGTTCGCCGCACTTGGCGGACAGGCCAGTGCCGGCCCCGCCGCCGACGACGGGCTTGCCGGCGGCGACCTGGGCGCGGAGGCGGGTCAGGATGTCGTCGCGGGGGACCATGGGGCGGCATCGGGGGTCGGGGTGGGGTGGGCCGGGACGCTGGCCGCCGCGTCGCGGGTGAGCAGCCGCTGCCGGGCGGCGTCGAACTCGGCCGGGGTCAAGACTCCGCCGCGAAGGAGGTTCGCGAGCCGTTCGGCGTCCGTTTCGTGGCGCATCCGCCACGGGATGCCGGCGGTGATGCAGACCTGCGCTTCGATCTCGGCGGCGTCCAGAAAGGCTTGAGTGAGGGGCATACTTGAATCTCCTTCTCGGTGAGTCAGTTCGCCCTCATCGCGGCGACATTCGACTGGTCCAGCTCAAAGGACGTCAGTCCGCCGGACACGGGATCGGAACCCAAGGAAACCACCCCACACGTCCGAACGTAGAACGGTTCCGATTGTGGCAAGGAGTGCAAGCCGATTCGCCCATGCCAACCGCGATCCAGGGAGTATTGTACCGCCGCCTATATCAGTCTCAAACCCACCCCCCGAAACACCGTGGTCGGGGTGAAGTCCGAGTTGTTCCACGGGGCGGATTCGAGGTAATCGACGTAGACGAGGGGAAGGCCGACCGCGCCCGGCAGCCGGGCCGTTTTTCCGGTGACGATGAGGGTCATCAGGCCTTCGATTCGGCCCGCCAGCTCCACGGCACAGTTCGCGTGTTGGACGCCTTGATCCAACGCTTTCAGTGCCCAACTCCAGTGGACGTGTTGTGGCAGCGACCCGACCTTCCCGCCGAGTAAGTATCGCTCGATGATGTCGAGCCGGCGCGGTGCCCAGAGCCGTTCGGCGCGGACCATCGACAGGGCGTCCACCCCGACGAGCAGAGTCGCCGGGACGGGTTGACGTGTGGCTCCGTCCGCCAACTCGAAGGGCCGCGTCACCATGACACTCTCACAGTCGCTCGCTGTACTTCTTCTTGAACTTGCCGAAGACGGCCTTCTTCGGGCCGGCGGGTTCGTCCGCCACCTGCTGGCCGTCGGCCCCGAACCGGGCCGGGCGGGGGGCGTCGGCCCGGCGGTTGGGCGGGGTGTACCCGTCGATGTGGTCGGCCTCGATCAGCCGGTTGATGGCGATCTCGATGTCCGTCAGGTGCCCGCCCTCTTCCGGCAGGACGAACGAGATGGCCACCCCGTCCTTGCCGATCCGCCCGGTGCGGCCGATGCGGTGGACGTAGTTCTCGATGTCCGCCGGCAGGTCGAAGTTGACGACGTGCGAGATGCCGGACACGTCGATGCCGCGGCTGGCGACGTCTGTGGCGATCAGGTACTTCACCTTGCCGGCGCGGAACCCGGCCATGATCTTCTCCCGCTGCGACTGCGGCAGGTCGCCGTGGATGGCGTAGGTGTCGGGGACGACCCCCTTCATCTTCCGCAGCAGGTTGTCGGCCCACCGCTTCCGCTCGACGAAGATGATGCACTGGCGGGGCTGCTCGCGGGCGATCACCTTCATCAGCAGGTCGAACTTCTGCTCCTTCTCGACGGTCAGGTACGTTTGGCGAATCTTGTCCACGGTCAGCACCGACGGCGACATGTTCAGGTGGATCGGGTCCACCATGTACCGGCTGGTGAGCCGTTTGATCTCGTCGGGCACGGTGGCCGACATGAGCAGCGTCTGTCGCTTGTCGGGGCACTTCTTCAGGATGCGTTCGATGTCCGGGCGGAAGCCGATGTCCAGCATCCGGTCGGCCTCATCCAACACGACGTAGCGGACGTGTTGCAGGGTGAGGTGGCCGCGGCTGAGCATGTCGATCATGCGGCCGGGGGTGCCGACCACCATGTCGCAGCCGCCGGACAGCCCGTCCATCTGCTTCTGGTAGCCGGTGCCGCCGTACACGGCGACGGTGCGAAACTTCCGACTGGGGGCCAACTTCACCGCCTCGGTCGCCACCTGCATGCACAGTTCGCGGGTGGGCAGCATCACGAGGCCGATCGGCCCTTTCAGCTTGTGCGGCCGCCAGCGGTTCATGAACGGGACGAGGAAGGCGGCCGTCTTGCCGGTGCCGGTCTGGGCTTGGCCGATCACGTCCTTCCCCCGCAGCGCGGGCGGGATGACGGCCGCTTGCACGGGCGTGCACCGCTTGTACCCGACCTGGTCGAGGGCCTGCTGGAGCGGGGTGATGAGTTTCAGGTCGGTGTACGGGATGCCGGACGCGGCGGGCGAGTCGGGCGACGGGACGAACGGGATATCTTCGGCGAGAACGGGGGGGAGGGTGTCGGTAGACGACATCAGGTTCCTTGGCGGAAACGGGATCAGGCACGTCGGGCGGCGGGCGGGCGGTGCAGTCGAGAAGGGTCCGCGTTGTCCGCCTCGGTTGCTCTCCGTCGCGTGACGACGATTTAACGGAGGGAGGCGGCTGGACTGGATGGTTCGACCGGCACCGCACACGACACCCACCGGGTGCGCGACTTGTGCTTGTATTGAGAGAATAGTTCAACTGGGCGAATTGTCCAGTCGTTTCTGGGGCCACTTCGGAAAGGTCCGGTATTCGGAAATCCTTACCAGCGGGTTGTAAGAGTTACGCGGGCGTTGAAAGGATGCGGGGTGGAATACGGGGAAATGACCGGGAAAGGGCCATTCTCGCCGTTGGCACGGGGCGTGCTTCCGAGTCCCCCGTCATCGCGTTGCCAACCCGTCGGAACCGGGGCTGGAACGGAAGAGGCACTCCGCGACGCGGTGACTGATCGGCCGGCGATTCCTTCGGGGTCGTCGGCCGTTTCCGCGCGCCCTCACTTCGACTGCGGCACCACCGAGCGGGTCCGCCACAGATACCACGCGGCCACCGTCCGGTACGGCTGCCACGGCTTCGCCAGCGCCGTCAGTTGTTTGGCGTCCGGGAGCGCGGGGAGTTGGAACACCGCTTGGGCGGCGAGACGGACGCCGAGGTCGCCGACCGGCCACACGTCCGGCCGGCCGAGGCAGAAGATCTGCACCATGTCCACCGTCCACGGGCCGACGCCGTGCAGTTCCAGCAGCGCGGCGCGGAGGTCGTCGTCGTCGGCCGCCAGCAACTTCTTGTGGACCGTCTTCGACCCGCCGAACAACTCGACGATTCCCCGCAGCGCCTTCCGCTTGCCGCCGGAAACCCCGCACGCCTGGAGTTCCTCGTCGGTCAACTTGCCCAGCGACGCGGGCGTGAGTTTGTTCCGCACGGCGGTTTCCACCTTCGCGGTGACGGACCGTGCCGCCGCCGTCGAGATGAGTTGCGCCAGTACCGCCCGCACGAGGCCGCGGAACAGGTCGCCTTCGGGGATCAGCGTACACGGCCCGACGGTCGCCACCAGCGGGGCGAAGCGGGGTTCGACGGCGACCAGGTGCGCCTCGGCGAGGCGGGCCGTGGCGACGAACGGGTGGGGGGTCATCATGAACTCCGAGGCCCGCAGAGGACGCAGACAAGCCGCGGATACAACCTTGAAAAAATCGGCTCTGATCTTGTCTTCATCCGCATCGTGTCTGCGTCCTCTGCGGGCCTCTTTCTCCCAATCACACCGCGAAGCCGTGTTGCTGGCGGTGGTACGGGCCGTCATACGTCTGGGTGCTCTTGAACGGCTCGAAGCGGCCGTCGGTGGCCACCGCCTTCACCTTCTCCTGAAGGTCGTGCAGTTCCCGTGGCGTCATGGGCGTGAAGGCGTTGGCGACCGCCAAATCCTGATCCAGCACCTTCTCCGAGTCGATGCCGACCACCAGGGAGGCGATGCTCTGGCTGAGGGCATAACGGATGGCCGCCTCGGCGTCGCACACGCCGTTCGCCGGGATCACCCCGCCGGCGGCCAGGCTGCCCCCGCCCAGGCTCTTCATGCCGATGGCCCCGATGCCCTTGTCGGCGAGCGCCGGCAGCAACTCGTTGATGTTGCTACGGTACCAGTAGTCGCACACGTTCACCGGCAGTTGCACCGTGTCCCAGGTGTGGACCGGCAACATCTTCTGGAAGATGTGGGTGGACTTGTGCCCGGTGAACCCGATGAACCGCACCTTCCCTTCCTTCTGGGCCTTGAGGGCTTCCGCCAGCGCCCCCTTCTCGACGATCCAGTCCGGGTCGTTGTCGTAGTTGATCTCGTGAAACTGCCACAGGTCGAGGTAGTCGGTGCGGAGCCGTTTCAGGCTCTCTTCCAGGTGCGTGCGGGTGCCGGCCGCGTCGCGGGCGCAGTTCTTGGTCATCAGGGTCACGTTCTTCCGCCGCCCGCCTTCGGCCAGCGCGCGGCCCATCAGCTCCTCGCTGCGCCCCTCGTGGTAGTCCCAGGCGTTATCGAAGAAGGTAAACCCGCTGTCGGCGGCCCGCTGGACGAGGCGGATGCTCTGGTCGTCGGTCAACTCCGGTTGAGCGCAGTGCCAGCCGCCGAAGCAGAGGATGGAGACGTTCGCGCCGGTGCGTCCCAGCGGACGGGTGGGCATGGCCATGAGTCAGGCTCCGTGTGAGGTCCAGAAGATTGTAGTCGAAGGCGAATGCGTCAGCGAAGAGTTCCATCTCGCCTCGCACGACGACCGGGCGGGGACTACAATCCGGGTGCGCGGCTCACATCCCTCAACCGCCGCGCGACTCGCGGACGCTCCCTCATGGCCTCATCGCCGATGCCCCTGGCCGCGCCGCACCGCGACCTCGCTCGGACCCGCCAGTTGCTCCGCAACCCGCACGCCGGGACGGAGGAGCCGGACACCACCGACTACGAGCTGTCGGCGTCCACCGCGCGGCCGGACATCCGCTTCCGTGACAGCGTCGCCGCCCCCGCCACCCGCGTCCTCGACCCGGCCACCGCCCGCCAGTTCCACGAGCGGCTCCGGTTGTGCTGCATGGTCGCCGCCGCGCCGTTCGCCTTCTTCCTGCTTTGCGGGCTGACCAACTTCGTCGAGCTGTTCGGCCGCGAGACGATCGGCTGGACCGGGGTGGTGCTGAGCGGCGTGGTGCTGCTGGGGTTGGGAGCGACGGCCGCCTACTTGTTCCGCGTTCCGCCGCTGCCGGTGCCGACCCTGCGGGTGATCGAGGTGGCCACCTTCGGCACCATGTCGCTGTTCTTCGCCTACTGGCAGTTCACCGTCCTCACCGGGATGCCGGCGGCCGGGTTCGAGGGGCGGAACAGCGGCGCGCGGCACATGGAATCGGTGGTCATGGCGGCGGCCGGCATCGTCCATTTCAACTGGTTCGCCCTCATCGTTTTCCACGCCGTCCTGGTGCCGAACACGCTGGCGCGGGGGGCGTCCATCACCGCCGCGATGGTGGCGGTCGCGCTCGGTATCGACACGGCGGCCGCCATCCTCCACGTCCCCGCCGCACTGAACGCCCCGGCCCTGTTCGCCATTTCGTGTACCATGCTCGCCGCCGCCGCCGGGCTGTCCGTGTTCGGCACCGCCAAGACGGTCGAGTTGCAGCGGGAGGTCGAGAGCGCGCGGGAGGCGGTGCGGGAACTCGGCCAGTACCGCCTGCGGAAGAAGCTCGGCTCCGGCGGCATGGGCGAGGTGTATCTGGCCGAACACCGCCTGCTGAAGAGGCCGTGCGCGGTGAAGCGGATTCACGCCAAATACCTGAACAACCCGGAGCAACTGAAGCGGTTCGAGCGGGAGGTGCAGGCGACGGCCCAACTGCGGCACCCGAACACGGTCGAGATTTACGACTACGGCGTCGCCGACGACGGCACCTTCTATTACGTGATGGAGTACCTGCCGGGGGTCAGCCTGGAGGAACTGGTCGGGCGGTTCGGCCCGCAGCCGCCGGAGCGGACCGTCCACATTCTGCGACAGGTGTGCGGGGCGCTGCGCGAGGCGCACCGGCACGGCCTCGTCCACCGCGACATCAAGCCGAGCAACATCCTGTTGTTCGCCGAGGGCAGCCCGCACGATCAAGTGAAGTTGGTGGACTTCGGCCTCGTCCACTCCCTGTGGGAGAACGACCCCGGCGGGAAGATCACCCGCGAGGGACTGATCGTCGGCACCCCGGAGTACATGTCTCCGGAACAAGCCAGCGGCAGTTCCCTGGACGGCCGCAGCGACCTGTTCAGCCTGGGCAGCGTGGCCTATTACCTGCTCACCGGGCGGGAGGCGTTCCACCGCGAGAACGCCATGAAGACGCTCATGGCCGTCGTCACCGACACCCCCGCGCCGGTGGCGGACGCCAACCCGTATGTGCCGGCCGACGTGTTAGCAGTGTTGACCCGATGCCTGTCGAAGGACGCCGGCGAGCGGTACGCGACGGCGACCGACCTGGACGCCGCGCTGGCCGCCTGCGGGTGCGCCGCCCAGTGGACCGAACCCCGCGCGAGCGACTGGTGGGCCGTCCACCCGGCCGCCCTCCCCGGCACCGGGACCGACCTGGACACCCTGCCGCTTCGGGACTGACGCCCCCGCCGGCGGTCGCTGCCTCGTACAACATCCGGAGGCCGCGGCGAACCGCCGCCCTTCGCGTCCCGTCCCTCGACCCGTGTTGTTCCCATCATGGCTGCCCGCTTGCCCACCGTCGGCCTCCGCATCGAGCGGAAGTCGGCGCACCCGTGGATCTTCCAGAAAATGGTGGTTTGGCCGGACGACCGACTGCCGCCCGGCGCGGTCGTGGACGTGCTGGACAAGAACGGCCAGTGGTGCGGCCGCGGCTTCTTCAACGGCCACTCCAGGATCGGCCTGCGCATCCTCACCGAGGACCGCGACCAGCAAATCGACGAAGGCTTTTTCGCCGACCGCATTCGCCGGGCGCTCGCCCTCCGCCGCGACGTGCTGAAGCTGGACGCCGTCACCGACGCCTACCGCGTCGTCCACTCCGAGGCCGACGACCTCAGCGGCTTGGTGGTAGACCGGTTCGCGGACACGGTGGTTCTCGAATTCTTCGCCGCCGGCATGTACCGCTTCCGGCAGGTCATTCAGGACGAACTGGCGAAGCACTTCCCCGGTGCCAACTTCTACTTTTTCGCCGAAGAACACGTCGGCAAGCAGGAGTCGTTCGACTGCCGCTCGCCGGAACCGCCCGCGCCGGGCGTCATCACCGAGAACGGGCTGAAGTTCCGCGTCGCGCCGGGCAGCAAGCACAAGACCGGGTTCTTCGTCGATCAGCGGGACAACCGCCGCACGCTCGGTTCCTTCTGCGAGGGCAAGCGGGTGCTGGACCTGTGCTGCAACAGCGGCGGGTTCTCGGTGTACGCGGCCTCCCGCGGGGCGGCCGAGGTGGTCGGCGTGGACATCGACGAGAGCGTCATCGAAATCGCCAAGCAGAACGCGAAGTTGAATCAGGGCGAGGTGCGGTTCGTGCAGGCGGACCTGTTCCCGTGGCTGCGGGACGTGCTGCCCAACGGCGAGCGGTTCGACGTGGTGGTGCTCGACCCGTCGAAGATGACCCGTGACCGCGACGATGTCATGGGCGCGCTGAAGAAGTACCACGACATGAACAAGCTGGCGCTGATGGCGGTGAAGCCCGGCGGGGTGTTCCTGACCTGCTCCTGCACGGGTCTGGTGAGTGAAGCGGACTTCATCGAGACGCTCCGCCGGGCGGCGTGGAACGCGGGCCGGCAGTTGCAGATCTTCCAGGTGAGCGGGGCCGCCGCCGACCACCCGTTTTTGGTGCATGTGCCCGAGGGGCGCTACCTGAAGGCCGTCTTCGCACGGGTGCTGTAGTGATGGTATGTTCAGATCGTTTCGCGGTATAGTGACACTACTGGATGACCCAACCCGGAGAAAGGTGTCGCTATGACCAGAATCCAAGTGGCTGGTATGATCGGCCCGATCTGCGTTTCCAGCGATGACGGGAACACCCTCAACAGGGCCATTCGTCCACTTCTTGACGGGGGGGAGTCCGTCCTGCTCGACTTCGCCGGGGTGAAAACTCTCGCGAGCGTTTTCCTCAATACCGCCTTGGGCGCGTTGTACGCCGACTACGACCACACACGTTTGGACAGCGGTGTGGCGTGCGAAGGGTTGAGCGCCGCCAACGAGTCGGTGGTGCGACTGGTGCGGCGGAACGCGGTCAAGTTCTACTCCGCACGACAACCGGAGCAGGACGCCCTGCTCGCCGTCAATTGTGGTGAGTAAACGGAGGCGGAGCCCCGGATGATCACCCCCGCACATGTCCGCGCGGATGTCGTCGATATCCGCGCCGGCTCGATGCCCTCGCCCGAAAGTCTCGTGGTGGATGCCAACGTCATGTATTGGGTGTTCTACCCGAACTTCGCCACGTTGAGCGGAGTTCGTGGCCGACTCCCACAGCAGTATCAGACCCGGTTCTACCCGAACTTCTGGTCCGACGCCGACGGAGCTGGTTGCGAGTTCTACACCGCCGGTGCGACTCTCGCCGAGTTCGCCAAACTCAGCGAGTTCGCGGAACTCGAAGCGCGCTGGTTGTTGGACGCGGCAAGGCCGACGCCGCCCAACCAGCACGGGGCGAGTTTCAATCCTGCGATTTGCAAGTTCTGTCGCTACCACTACTCGGTCCAGTCCAGTTGACCGGAATCCGCCAAGACATCGACGCTGTCATCGCCGGCCTTCGAGGGACTGTTGCCCTCCTGCACCAGTTCCCAACATCGGAGGCCGAGTACCAAGCAACGAACGCACTCTGGCAGAACTCGTCGGCGGACTTTCCCGACGCGACGCTCGTGGCAACCGCGCTCGACCAAGGCTACACGTCATTCCTTTCAGACGACGCCGACTTGGCGACGTTCGACAAGATCACCCTCTACACCGCCAATGACAGGGCGGTGACGGCTGCGGGTCTCGCCGGGAAACGGCTCCAATAGCGGGAGCGGGTTTCAAAGTTGGGCGGGGGCGTTCCGAATGCCAGGAACTCCCTCGCGCATCTGTCAGCGGTTCTTGCCGGGAATCCCCACCCCACCCTTCGGCACCCTTATTGCTCATGCCTGCGTGAGTTTCCATCCTCACCGGGCATCCCCGTGCGTATCACCATCCTGCTCTTCCTCGCCAGCGGCATCGCCCTGGCGCAACTGCCGGCCCCGAACGCCACGCCGTCGGCCGTGAAGTTCCCGAAAGTGATCGGCTGGCCGGCGGGCAAGATGCCAACCGCGCCGGGCGGGTTCACCGTCAGTCTGTACGCCGACGACCTCGACAGCCCCCGCTGGCTGTACCAACTGCCGAACGGGGACGTGTTGGTCGCCGAATCCAAAACCGTCCCGAAGCCCGAGAAGGCGGCCGAGGCCTCGCCGGAGAAAAAAGAAGGGGTGAAGAAGTCCAAGATGGTCGGCGAATCGGCCAACCGTATCACGCTCTTTCGCGCGGGCGACGGCGGCAAACTTGAGCGGCACGTCTTCGCCGAGGGGCTGAAACAACCGCTTGGCATGGCACTGGTCGGCGACGCCCTGTTCGTCGGCTGCACGGACGCCGTCCTCCGCTTCCCGTACAAGGCCGGGCAAACGAAGCTGGACGGGGCCGGGATGAAGGTGATGGACCTGCCGGCCGGCGGTTACAACAACCACTGGACGCGGAACCTGCTACCCAACAAGGACGGCACCAAGCTGTACGTCAGCGTCGGCTCGGCGAGCAACGTCGCCGAACACGGCACCGCCGAGGAGATGCTTC
>JBBRUO010000090.1:0-14248 GCA_038247725.1 Gemmatales bacterium | reverse complement strand
CGAGCAGACGACGACGCTATTGGTCGCGGCGGTGCCGACGCCTTCCGAACCGCCAGTCGCCCGCAAGCCGACGAAGCAACCGGTGATGCCGATGAGCGCGCCGAACGCCAGTGTCTTCAGCCCCGCCGGGATGACCTCGTTCAGCCGCAACTCGCGGAGCATGTCCGTCTGGTACTTCAGCCAAGTGGTGTTCCCGCTCGCCGCCTCCGCCCCATACATACTGCCGAGCGCCAGCAGCGCGACCAACACGTACACCAGCGGCACCGCCAGCACGCACGCCAGCACGCGCGGGCCGACCAGTCGGCGGAGCGGCGATTCGCCCATCAGTTCGAGCGCGTCCACTTGTTCGCCGAGCCGCATCGACGCCAGTTCCGCGCCCAGGCTGGCACCCGTGCGCGCGGCGACGATCAGCCCCGCGCCGACCGGCGCGAGTTCGAGCAGCACCGCCGCCGCCAGGACCGCCGGCAGCATCTCCCCGGCGCGGGCCGCGATGCCCCGCGTGTGCATCCACACCACCGCCCCAAGCGCGATGCCCAGCACCACGGCCAGCGGCAACCCGCCGACGAGGACGCCGTGCATCGGGCGAAGCCAGCGGCCGGGGCGGGGAATGGTGGCGAGCGTGGCCGGCAATGCCGCCACCGCGAACCGCGTCCACTCGCCGATGACAATGAAGAAGGAAGCGGGCGACATGATTACCCCGCGACGGCCGCCCACGTCCAGTGGCGGTCGGTCGTCTGGATCACGGTTTCCGGCGGGAAACCGAGTTGCACCACCAGCGATTGCACCTCAACGAGCGTGAGCGCGGCGCGGAGTGAGTCGGCGAACAGTTGGCGCTGCCGCGGCGTGGCGGTGCCGGCGTAAGTTTGGACGAGCGCTTCCAGTTGCGGTTCAGTAGGCGGGCGGAGCAGGTCGCGGACGAACAGGGTGCCGCCGGCGGCGCACACGCGGGCCATCTCGGCGAGGCAGTGGAACGGCTGCGGGATGTGGTGGATAATGCTGTTCGACACCACCGCCGCGAAGTGGTCGTCGGGGAACGGCATCTGCCGGCCGTTCATGCGTTCCAGGGTCACGCGGTCGGCGACCCCGGCGGTGGCGACGCGGACGGCGGCGAGTTTCAGCATCTCGTCGGCGAGGTCGATGGCATGAACGCGGACGGTGGGGTGGACTCGCGCCATCTCAACGGGGATGAGGGCGGTGCCGGTGCCGACATCCAGCACCATTCCGGGGGGGGACGGACAGTGGGCAAAAAAGTCGGCCGAGAACGCGCGGTTCACGGCCGAATGGTCCATCGTGTCGTATTCGTGGGCTTCATCCGGAGTGTCCATCACCTCCGGTTCGAGAACGCGAGCCAGCATCGGAATCGCCGGGGTGGGAGGGCGCGGGGCGGGTCCATCAGCACGGGCAGGCGGCGAACTCCTCGACGCCGGCGTCGGCGGTCTCCGCTCCGGCGGCCGCCGCTCGGCGGGACTGCTCGCGGCGACAGGCAAGCATCAACTCGGCCCGTACCGCCCACTCGCCGCCGGAGCGGTCCCAGGCGAGGATGACGGCGGAGGTGGCCGGGTTCAGTTTCGCCACCCGCGTCAGCCATTGCACGCCGGCGTCGTCGTTCAGGTGTTCGGTGCGGGGGTGGTGCCACGCGATGTGCGTGGCCATGCACCCCATCGCACAGGCCCGCGTGAACGACCCGTGAATGAGGAGCGGGCTATTGGTGGCGAGCAACTCGGTCAGCCGCGCCAGCCCGGCGTCAGTGACGTGGGGCAGCCAAGCGGTTTCGAACTCGTGTTGGATGTCAAAAGCCGACATTTCGATAACCCTCCGTCCGGCGGCGCGGACGCGCCACCGATCCATCTGGGTGGTGATGTTCCAGAAACGATCTGACGACGGTATGATACCGCGTGGTTGTTTGTGGCGGACGAGCCGTGGAATCGACGAAACCCGCCGGAAAGGGGTGCTGGCGGCGGGGACGGCTAGTGAGCGAAGGCATCATAGAGCCGGTCATTTAGGGTCGTCAAGGTCCGTCGGGCTTCGGTCACGCCCCCCGGTCAGGGTTACGGCGGGTCGGCGTCCGGAACCGCGTTGCCGGACTTCAGGTTACGTGACCGGGGCAAAAATCGGTAATTTTCCCCCGGACGGGCAGTTCCGAGGGTGGCTGGGCACAGTTGTCGTTTTAAAGTGAACTGACGTGAGACTGCAAGTGCGTTGGTGTTTATAAGCGTCAATTTAATTAAATGAAATGCGGAAGCCGGTTGTTACGGAATAACCATCCCGTCGGAACCGCCGATTTCTCGCCGGCGGGCGGGTTTTCCTGGCCTGCCACCGCCGACAGGATAGAATTAAATCACTCTGCCGAGATTGCCCATTGCCTCAGTTCCCAACTCCCCTGAGGTCTCGATGACCCTTCCCCGCCTCCTCGCGGTCGCCGCGATCACACTCGCCGCCGCCACCGGTTTCGCCGCCGACCCGCCCCCACCCGTCGCCGGCGTCAGTTACTACAAGGACGTCCGCCCGCTGTTCCAGCAGAACTGCCAGGGCTGCCACCAGCCGGCCAAGGCGCAAGGCGGCTTCGTCATGACCGACGTGGCCAGCTTGCTCCGGTCGGCCGACAGCGACAAGCCGGGGGTGGTGCCGGGCAAGCCGGAGAACAGCTACCTGCTCGACGAGATCCGCGTGGCGGACGGCAAAGCGGAGATGCCCAAGAACGGCAGCCCGCTGACCGCCGCGCAGTACGCCGTTGTCGAAACGTGGATCAGACAGGGGGCCATTGACGACACGCCGGCCAGCGCGAAGGCCACCGCCATCGACGCCGAACACCCGCCGGTGTACTCCGCGCCGCCGGTCGTCACGTCGCTGGCGTTTTCCCCCGACGGGAAACGACTGGCCGTCACCGGCTACCACGAAGTCCTCGTCTATTCCGCCGACGGGAAGAAGTTGGAAGCGCGGCTCGTGGGCCTCTCGGAGCGGGTGCAGGCGCTCGCGTTCTCGCCCGACGGCAAGTGGCTGGCCGCGGCCGGCGGCGACCCCGGCCGGTTCGGCGAGGTGCAGGTGTGGGACGTGGAGAAGGCGCGGCTGAAACTGGCCGCCCCGATTACCTTCGACACACTCTACGGGCTGAGTTGGTCGCCGGACGGCACCAAACTCGCCTTCGGCTGTGCCGACAACACCGTCCGCGCCGTGGACGCCCTGACTGGCAAGCAAGTCCTCCAGATGGGCACCCATTCCGATTGGGTCCTCGGCACGACGTTCAGCCGCGACGGACAGCACCTGATTTCCGTCTCCCGCGACATGAGCACTAAGCTGACGGAAGTGGCCACCCAGCGGTTCATCGACAACGTCACCAGTATCACGCCCGGCGCGCTCAAAGGCGGGTTGATCGCCATCGACATTCGCCCGAATACGGAAAAGAAGGTCGCCAAAGTGCCCGACGACAGCGGCAAGGACCCGCAGGATAAGCCCTATGACGAGGTGGTCATCGCCGGTGCGGACGGCATCCCCCGCCTGTACAAGATCCACCGCGAGACGAAGCGGGTCATCGGCGACGACGCCAACAAGGTCCGCGATCTGGCCGCCATGCCGGGCCGCATCTCGGCGGTGAAGTTCGACGCCGACGGCGGGCGGGTGGCGGCGGTCAGCAGTCTGGACGGCAAGGGTGAGGTGGCGGTGTTTGACGCCAACACCGGCAAGAAGATCGCCACCGGCGAGACGGCAACTGGCCCCCTCTTCGCCGTGGCGTGGGCACCGGACGGCAAGCGGATCGCCTCCGCCGGGTTCGACGGCGTCGTCCGCTTCCACGACCCGGCCACCGGCAAACTGCTCGGGCAGTTCACCGTCCTCCCGAAATGACCGATGGCGAATGAGGAATGGAGCAGGAGGCGGGATCGCCACGACCTCCCACATTTCTCCATTCAACATTTAACATTCTCCATTCAAGAGACCCCTCCCATGCCACGCATCCCGATACTCCTCGCGGCGCTCGCCCTCGCGGTTCCCGGCCTCGCCGCCGACGCTTTACCGCCCGCCGCGAAGGTGACGAAATTGGCCGTGCTGCCGGCGGCGGTCGAGTTGACCGGCCCGTTCGATTGCGTCCAGATCACCGTCACCGCCACGCTGGATACCGGCGAGACGATGGACGTGACCCGGCTGGCGACGGTGGCCCCACCGCCGCTCGCGGTCGGCGCGGGTTCGGCCCCGGTCCTTGGCGCGGGTACGCTCTTCACCGGCACGACGCGCCCCGCCCCGGCGCTGGTTCGCGTGTCCCCGAACGGGATGATTCGCCCGACGGCGGACGGCCAGGGCACGCTCGCCGTGTCCGTCGCCGGCCAGTCCGTCACGGTGCCGGTCGCCGTCACCGGGTTCGCCGCCAATAAGCCGATCAGCTTCACCACGGACGTGCAACCGGTGCTGTCGAAGCTCGGTTGCAACGCCGGCACCTGCCACGGGGCGGCGGCGGGCAAGTCCGGGTTCAAACTGTCCCTCCGTGGTTACGACCCGATCTACGACCACCGGGCGCTGACCGACGACCTGGAAGGCCGGCGGTTCAACCGCGCCGCCCCGGAGCGGAGCCTGATGCTGCTCAAGCCGTCCGGCGCGATCCCGCACACCGGCGGGGTGGTGTGGCAGCCCGGCGACCCGAACTTCGAGCTGGTCCGCCGGTGGATCGCCGAAGGGGTGAAACTCGACCTGGCCGCCCCGCGGGTGAAGTCGATCGCGGTGTCCCCGGCGGTGGTGACGCTGCCCGCCGCCAAGGCCACGCAGCAGTTCCGCGTCCTCGCCACGTACGCCGACGGCCGCACCCGTGACGTGTCCGCCGAGGCGTTCATCGAGAGCAGTAACACCGACGTGGTGACGGTGGACAAGTTCGGGTTGCTCACCAGCGCCCGCCGCGGCGAGGCGACCCTCCTGGCCCGGTACGAGGGGGCATACGCCGCCGCCGGCGTCGTGGTGATGGGCGACCGCGGCGGGTACGAGTGGAAGCAGCAGCCGGTGCAGAACCACATCGACGAGCTGGTGGACGCGAAGCTGAAGAAGATGAAGATTCAGGCCAGCGACCTCTGCACCGACGAGGAGTTCCTCCGCCGCGTGTCCATCGACCTGATCGGCCTCCCGCCGACGGCGGACGAGGTGCGGGCGTACCTCGCCGACCCGCGGCCGAGCAAGGACAAGCGGGACGCGACGGTGGACCGACTGGTCGGCAGCGAGCCGTTCATCGACCACTGGACGAACAAGTGGGCCGACCTGTTGCAGGTGAACCGCAAGTTCCTCGGCGACCCCGGTGCCGGGGCGCTGCGGAAGTGGATCCGCCTGGCCGTCGCCGACAACGTCCCCTACGACCGGTTCGCGTATCAGGTGCTGACCGCCAGCGGGTCGAACGTGGCGAACCCGCCGGCCGCGTACTACAAGGTGCTGCGGGAACCCGACGAGGTGATGGAGACGACCACGCAACTGTTCCTGGCGGTGCGGTTCAACTGCAACAAGTGCCACGACCACCCGTTCGAGAAGTGGACGCAAGATCAGTATTATGAAACGGCCGCGTTCTTCGCCCAGGTGACGCGGACGGAGGACCCGAAGTACAAGGGGCAGAAGATCGGCGGGACGAGCGTGGAGCAGCCGAAGCCGCTCGTCGAGGTGATCGCCGACGCCCCCGGCGGCGAGGTGACGCACGAGCGGACGGGCGAGGTGGCCCCGCCCAAGTTCCCGTTCCCCATCCCCGGCGGCAACCCGCCCGACACCCTGTCCCGGCGGGTCCGGCTGGCCAAGTGGACGACCGCCCCGGACAACCCGTACTTCGCCAAGAGTTACGTCAACCGCGTGTGGAGCTACCTGACCGGCGTCGGCATCATCGAGCCGGTGGACGACATCCGCGCCGGGAACCCGCCCACCAACCCGGAACTGCTGGACCGCCTGACGAAGGACTTCGTGGAAGACGGGTTCAACACCCGCCAACTGATGCGGACCATCTGCAAGTCGCGGACGTACCAGTTGTCCTTCGCCGCCAACAAGTGGAACACGGACGACGAGACCAACTACAGCCGGGCGGTGCCTCGCCGCCTGTCCGCCGAGGTGCTGTTCGACTCCATCCACAAAGTCACGGGGGCGGTGAGCCGGTTGCCCGGCTTGCCGCCGGGCGCGCGGGCGTCGCAACTGGTGGACGGCACGGTGGACCTGCCCGGCGGGTTCCTCGAACTGTTCGGCAAGCCGGTGCGGGAGTCGGCGTGCGAGTGTGAGCGATCGAACACGATGATGCTGGGGCCGGTGCTGGCGATGGTGAACGGCCCGATCGTCGGCGACGCCATCCGCGACCCGAACAACCGCATCTCCAAACTGGTCGCGTCCGAGAAGGACGACGCCAAAGTCGTCGAGGAGATTTACCTGACCGTGCTGAACCGCCGGCCGACCGCGAAGGAAGTCGAGGTCGGCGTCGCCGCCGTCCGCGGCGCGGCCCAGGATCACGCGCTGCTGACGGGCGAACACGACAAGCGGAAGGCGGCCTTCGAGGCCTACGCCAAGACGGTGGACGGCAAACTGAAAGGGTTCGAGGCGACGCTGACCCCGCAGAAGCCGACGCGGTGGACGACACTGCCGCCGGCGACGGCCACCTCCTCGGCGGGGGCGGTACTCGGCCTGCTGGACGACGGCGCGGTCATCGCCTCCGGCAAGGAGAGCAAGACCGACGATTACAAGCTCACCACCCGTCTGCGGTTCGACGGCAAGGTGACGGCCCTCCGTCTGGAAGCGCTCACCGATCCGAAGCTGTCGAAGAACGGGCCGGGCCGCTCGGAGGGCGGGAACTTCGTGCTGAGCGAGTTCAAAGTGACGGTTCGTCCGGCGAACGGCGGCCCGGCGACGGTCGTAAAACTGGTCAAGCCGCAGGCGACGTTCAGCCAGAACCAGTACCCGATTCAGAACGCCATCGATGGCAAACCCGACACCGGCTGGGCCATCGCCCCGCAGGTGGGCAAGCCGCAGACGGCGATCTTCCAACTGGAAACGCCGATCAGCGCGGCCGACGGGGTGGTGCTGGAATTCGACCTGCACCAGCAATTCACCACGCCGCTGGCGCTGGGCAAGTTCCGGCTGGCGTACACCACCGACCGGACGCCGACGCTGACGGCCCCTGTCACGCTGGACGTGGCCGACATCCTGGAGACGCCGGACGCCGAGCGGACGCCGCAACAGGGGGCGACCATCCGCAACCTGTTCGTCGCGCAAGACGGCGAGTACCAGCGACTGCAAGCTGAGATCCCGGCCGCCCCACCGGCCGACCCCCGCCTGATGGGGGCGCAAGACCTGACGTGGGCGCTCATCAACACCCCGGCCTTCCTGTTCAACCGGTAATTGATGTTATCTTGCGAGCCGCGACCGCGAGGGAGCGGCATCTTTGCGAGCCGCGACCGCGAGGGAGTGGCATCTTCCCCATGAAGATGCCACTCCCTCGCGGTCGCGGTTCGCAAGATAGTCGGCACTCCGCCGAGTCCTCACTTCCGCGGCATGCGCACGCCGACATCGTCGCCGCGCGGTTCGTCGGACAGTAGTTTGCCGCCGTCGTCCTTCAGGTTCGAGCCGACGCTGTAAAGCAGGTAGCCGGTGGCGGACTTCGTGTAGATCAGCGCCTTCTCGCTGAACACGTCGCCGGGCACCTTTGTCAGGTACTTCGGCACCACGTCGGCCAGCTTCTCCGGGTACGCCTTGTTGTCCGCGAAGTACGCCGCGAGGCCGGCCGCGATGACGCCGTTGCGGTGGGTCTGCTCGCCACGATAGGAGGCGTCGCTGACTTTCTCGATGGCAGGCATGAGCAAGCCCAGCAAGATAGTCGCGACTCTGTCGCTGACTTTTTCTCGGAGCTTCGCAGGCTCCTCGGCCATCAGGAAGAACTTCTGGAGTGGACTCAACCGCATCTTCGCCGACTTCGTTTCGAACTCCTCGCTGAACTCACTCGCGGCTCGAACGCGCTCCGCGCGAGTCGGCTTTCGAAGAATGTCTTCAAGCCGGTTGTAAGTTTGGTTGCACTTGCGAAGGATGAGTTCGAAGTCGAGGTTCTTCTCTCCACCTGAAAGCAACGGACTTCCAATCAAGTCCGTCTCGGTTGACCCGTCTTGAGCCCATCCCATGACCGCGTCGAGCGTCCAGAACCGCTCGGTGTGGCGAATCTTGTCCAGGACCGTCGGCATCGGCGGCAGCTTCAACAACTCCGTCTGATACGCCAGCGCCTGCTTCGCCGTGAGATGGCCGAACTCGAACGCCGCCAACTCGCTGTTGTGCGCGATGGCGTCGATGGCGATGCCGACGAGCAACTCGATCAGCGACCCGCCGCGCCCGACTAGCCGACCGAGTCGGTGCATCGTTAGCGCGTCGGCGAGCGCTTCTTCGGGCTTCCCGGCTCCGAGTTTCAGCGTCACCCGGAAGGACAACAGCGAAGCGATCTCACGCCCCTTGTGCACCATCGGCAGCAGCGCGCCGATCAGTTGGCCCCGGCGGCCGTCCTTGTTGCGGGCGATCATCGGGTGGAAGTAGTCCGCCCGCTTGCTCGCCTCCAGGGCCACAGCTAACGGCTTCTCGTTAACCTTCAGGAACTCGGCGTGCTTGGGCGAGTCAGCGGGTTTCCACGGCCGCTGGCGGAGCCGCGTTTCGAGATCGAAGAACGCCTGCGAGTTTTCTCCACGGTACTCCTCGGCGAAGAGCTTGCTGCCCGACACGAGGTATTCGCCCTTCTCCGGTGGGGCCGTCACGCCGAGTGCCTTGTAGAAGTCCGGGTGCAGGTCCGCGCCTTCCGGCTTCGGGCCGAAGCACTTCAGCAGCAGCACGACCGCGTTGGTTTCGGGCGTGGACTTGCCTTTCAGCCGCTCGTTCAGCGCGGCCTCGTAGTCGATGTACCCGTCCTTGTCGAGCGGGCCGGTGACGTACGTCGTGTCTTTGCCGAGCTTGAACTTCGGCGTCGGCTTCTTCGGCTCGTCGGCCAGCAGGACGCCGGCGGCGAGCAGGGCCAGAACGGCGGTGCGGAGCGGAACCACGGGCACACCTCGGACGGGGAAGGGGACACCGGGATTTTACCACCCCGCGTCGTACAATCTCCTGACCCGACCCCCAGCCGAGGCCGAGTCGCATGCGCCTGTCCGTCGTCAAGCTCATCACCGCGAAGGAAATCCGCGACCTCGTCCGCGACCGCCGCACGGTGATGCTCATCTTCGTGCTGCCGCTCTGCCTATTTCCGTTGTTCGGCCTGACCGGGTGGGTGTTCGCGCGGGCCGCGCTCGGCCAGGAAACCGCCATCGGCGTCATCGGCCTGGACAACCTGACGGTGCCATCGCCGTTCCCGTCGTTCCTGACCGACGACGGGAAGGGCCTTCGCGATCACTCCCCGCCGCAGGGTGACGAGCAACCGAGCGATCAGACGCCGGTGACCGTCTCGGCGGTGAACGGCGACCCGGACGAGTTGCTCGCGTCCAAGCGGGTGGACGCGGTGCTGGTGGTGCCGCCGAACTTCGCGGCGGACATGGCGGCCGGCAAGCAGCCGACGGTCACGGTCCACATCCGCGAGGGGGAAGACAAATCGAAGCAGACCGGCACGCGGCTGGTGGCGGCCGTCCGCGAGTGGGCCGGCGAACTCCGCAAGGTGCGGTTCGAGCGAAAGGGCCTTCCGCGCGACTTCGACGTGACGCTGAAGATCGACGAGCCGCAGGCGAAGAAGCAGACGGAGGAGAAAATCGCCACCGAGCTGCGGGACCAGTTCGTCAAGGTGTTCCCGCTGATGCTGGTGTTGTGGATGGTGGCCGGGGCGGTGCAACCGGCGGTGGACCTGACCGCCGGCGAGAAGGAGCGCGGGACCATGGAAACGCTGCTCATCTCGCCGGCCGAGCGGTCGGAGATCGTGTACGGCAAGTTCTTCGCCGTCACCGTGTTCGGGTTCGCGTCGGTGGTGTGGAACGTGGTCTGCCTGACCGCCTCGGCGGTGGTGTTGCAGACCATCCTGGGGTTCCCCATCGTCAACTTCTTCGGGCTGGCGGTGTGCGTCGCGTTCGGCCTGCCCATCGCCATGATGTTCAGCGCGGTGGCCATCGCCCTGGGGGTGTTCGCCCGCAGCACGAAGGAGGGGCAGTACTACCTCATCCCGCTCATGCTGGTGACGATGCCGCTCGCCTTCTACGCCCTCATGCCGGGCATCGAGTTGACCCCCGGCACCGCCCTCATCCCGGTGACGGGGGCCATGCTGTTCCAGCAGAAGGTGCTGGCCGTGACCGGCGAACCGCCGCCGTGGGGCCTGCTGCCGGTGGTGTTGGGCGCGCTGTTCGTGTACGTCGGGATCGCCCTGGCCGCCGCCTCGTGGCAGTTCCGGCGGGAATCGGTGCTGTTCCGCGAGACCGGCCCGGCCAAGTCCGCCGGCGGGCTGCTGGCCAAGCTGTTCAAGAAGAAATCCACCGTATGACTTCGCCCGACTTCTTCCTCGTCGAATTCGTCGTCGCCGACCTCCCCCGGTCCCTGGCGTGGTACCGCGACGCGCTCGGCCTGACGGTCGTACTGCTCGACGAGCCGAACCGGTTCGCGCTCCTGCGCGGGGTCGGCAGCGGTCAACTCGCGCTGAAAGGCGGGTCCGGACCGCCGAACCCGGAGGCCGTGCGACTGCACTTCTTCCAGCCCGACCTCGACGCCGCGCTGGAACGGTTGGCCGGGATCGGCGTCTCGCCCGACGGCCCGCCGCGGGTCAGCCACGAGGGCTACCGCAGTGCCACCCTCCGCGACCCCGACGGGTATCGCGTGTACCTGTTCGAGTGGGTGAACCCATGACTTCATTCCCGCCGCCCCTGTCCGCGCTGCTCGCCAGGGTGCCGCTCGCGCCGCTCGGCCCCGGCTCGCCGCTGACGGAGTTCCGTCAGGAACTCGACGCGGTGACGCCGACGCTGCCGCTCGGCTGTCAGGCCGGGTTGTGGCTGGCGTTCGGCTACTGGAAGCAGGCGCATGAAGTCGCGCAAGATTTGGAAACGCCCGAAGGCAGCTTCTGGCACGCCATCCTGCACCGCCGCGAACCCGACCCTGGAAACGCCAAGTATTGGTTCCGCAAAGTGGGTACCCACCCGATCCTTTCGAAGCTTGTCGAGCAGGCCCCCGATCTCGGTTACGATTACAAAAACGCCCTGGATTTCTTGGACTTCTGCGAGAGGGCGCGCGACACCGGCTCCCCCGCCGAGGAGGTCGCCCGCCACGTCCAACGACTCGAATGGCGACTGCTGTTCGACCACTGTCATGGAACCGAAATCTGAGTCCTGCACCTTTGCCGGGGTAGAACGTACCATTCGCCACGACGAGGGGAATGGGACATGGCTCGCGTACACAAGGTCTGGAAGCGGAAGCAGGACGGCTGGTACTACTGAAGTTCAACGGGAAACAGGTGAAGCTGCCCGACAAGGCCGAGGCGGAGCGGGCGATGCACGCCCTGCTGGCGCAAGAAACGCCGGAGCCGGAGGCGGTCACGTCGCTGCCCGCCTTCCGCAAGCTGGCCGACCTGTTCATCGACCAGTCGCTGCGGGTGAACAAGCCGACCACCTCGAAGATGCACCGCCTCTTCCTCCAGTCGTTCCGCGACCGCATCGGGCGGAAGCGGGTGAGCGACCTGAAGGTCCACCACGTGTCCGAGTGGATCGCGGCGAAGACGACGTGGGGGTCGAGCACCGCCTGCTCCGCCCGCGGCACCGTGCTCGCCTGCCTGAACTGGGCGGTCGAACAGGGCTACATCCCGGGCCACCCGCTGGGCCGACTGAAGCGGGGGTCGCACAAGCGGCGGGAGCGGGTGTTCACGGTGGAGGAGATGGGGCGGATCAAGGCGCACGGGACGCCCGACTTCGCCGACTTCATCGTGGCGCTCGAGCTGACCGGGGCGCGGCCGTTCTCGGAACTGGCCACCGTCACCGCCGCGATGGTGGACTGGCAAGAGGGGACGATCCGCTTCGGGCAGCACAAGAACGAGAAGAAGGGGAAGTCGCGGACCATCTACCTCGTGCCGGACCTGCTGGCCCTGCTGCGGCGGCTGGCCGCCCGCCGCCGCTCCCGTTCATCTTCGCCGGGGCCGGGCCGGGTGCGGGTGTCCTCGCAGTGTCATTAAACGTGCGGCAACTGCTGTCGCTGGCCCCGCCTACTTTCCGTGTCGGCCACGATCACAGTGGGGTCGTCTCGGTCGTCGCGGCGGTTATTCGCTTGCAACCGAGTTCGTCAGCGATTAGCTTATCCCCGTGAGCATCCGTTAAGATCCCGAGGAAACAGGTATGAGGCGTCTCCCCTTCGTCATCGTGTTCGCCCTCCTGTCCATCACACCGGCCCCGGCCGACGACCTCACCGGCAAGACCATCAAAGTGAAGGAAGACGGCCTCAAACTCGGCCGCAAGCTCGGCGGCGGGCTGGTACGCGACGGCGACGCACTCAGTTCCGCCAAGACCTACAAGGTGAAATCCAGCGACGATACCTACCTGGAACTCGCAGGCGGCTTCATCTTCCGCGGCGACGCGGAACTTGTCGCCGAAGCCAAGGCGTTGCCGGAAAAGTACGTCCCGCTCTAGGAAGGCGAGAAAGTCGCGGATGGCTTGTGGGCCTTCGGCACGAAGGTGCTGCCACGGAAGCGAACCGCGAGCATCACCTTCGGCGATCGCGATGAAGACGGCAAGCAGACCTACTTTGCGATGTCAGGCATGATGCCGATGGAAGTCCGCAAGGACAACGGCGACGGCTGGGTGCGCATCCACGACCGCCACCGCGAAGGCTGGGTGCAAAAAGACGACCTCGTCAGCAAGGAAGATGCCCCGATCTTCTGGAACAAGGCCGTGAAGGCCAACCCGAAGGATACCTATGCCTTGTGGATGCGGGGCTTCGGTTGGTTGCAAAAAGGGGAGCCGGATAACGCCATCGCCGATTTCAACGAGTGCATCCGCCTCGACCCGGCGGATGCCGCTGCCTACAGCGGCCGCGGTAGTGCGTGGAGCGATAAGAAGGACTACGACAAGGCCATCGCCGACTACACCGAGGCCATCCGCCTCGACCCGAAATACACGTCGGCTTACCACAAACGCGGCTGGTCTTATGCGCTCAAGAAAGAATACGACAAGGCCATCGCTGACTACGAAGAAACTATTCGGTTAGACCCCAAGGATGTCAAACCATACTTTAGCCGCGGGAATGCTTTAGGGGCGAAGAAGGACTTCTCGAAGGCGATCACTGCTTATGGGCAAGCCGTTAAGGTCAACGCCGGCTACGCTCCTGCCCACGACGGGCTTGGCTGGACGCACTTCGAGACCAAGCAATACGAAAAAGCGGTCAAGCACTTCGAGCAGGCGCTTGTGCTGAACCCGAAAGATGACTATGCCACGACCTATCTGGCAAAAATCGCCGTCAAGATCAAGAAGTACGACAAGGCGGTGGAAGGCTTCGAGGCTGCCATCAAGCTCGAATCGAAGGATTACCCGCCTTACAAGTACGCCAACTTCCTCGCTTCATGCCCCGAAGCCAAGTATCGCGACGGCAAGAAGGCGGTGACGCTGGCCAAGAAAGCCATCGAGATGGATGGCAAGGATGCGAACTGGAACCACTTTGCCGCCCTGGCCGCGGCCTATGCCGAGACGGGCGACTTTGAGCTGGCCATCGTCGAGCAGCGCAAAGCCCTGGATGACAAATCGCTGGACAAGGACGACAAAGCCAAGATGGAAAAACGCCTGGAACTCTACCGGGCGAAGAAGCCCTACCGCGATGAGGAGTAGCGGAGGTTCAGAGTGTAGCCCAACTCCCCGGCTCCCCGACTCCCTGTCCAGCCGGTGGTCACCCTGGTGAAGGGCGACCTGCGCGGGGTCGTGAAGGCGGTCCACCTCGGCCGGCGGGTGATCGGCACCGGAGAGGTTGGCCAGGTCCGCGCGAAGTCGAGCCAGCGGAGGTAGAGTTCCATCTGCCCCTTGAAGGCCGCCTCGAACTCCCCGAGTTTGGGATCGACGGCGATGAGCCGGCGGAGCTTGCGGTGGTAGAAGAGCAGGTCGAGGGCGAAGTCCTTGCCGTCGATGACCATCCGCTTCTGCCGGGCCACGAACGTGAACCCGCCGCCGAGTTCGAGCAGGAACGCTTCGATCTCGCGGAGGATGGCGGCCTCCAAATCCTTTTCGGCTTAAGTGTCGTTCAGGCCGAGGAAGTCGAGGAAGTACGGGTCGCGGAACACGAGATCCGGCGAGAGTTGGTCTTCGGAGCGGAGTTTGGCGAGTTCCTGTTCGGCGAGTTTGGCGGGCTTCTT
>JBBRUO010000089.1:0-14261 GCA_038247725.1 Gemmatales bacterium | reverse complement strand
GAGGCGATGCGGTGGTTCCGCAAGGCCGCCGACGCCGGGGACGCCTCCGGGATGAGCAGCGTCGGCGTGCTGTACCACGAAGGCAAAGGAGTGGTGAAAACCCTGCAAACCGCGATTGAGTGGTACGAGCGCGCCATTGCAGCGGGCCACAAGGAAGCGGAAAAGCATCTCGCCCAGGCCCGCGCGGAGTTGGGCGGACGCTGAACCTCACCCCGCCGCGATCCGTATGTCGGCTGTCACTCGGCGGCGCGGGCGACGGCGGCGAAGAGGGCGTCTTCCTGCGCCGCGAACACCGTCCGCAGGTCGATCAGGAACCGGCCGTCGTGGATGCGGCCGACGACCGCCGGAGTGCCCGCCCGCAACCGCGCCGCGAAGGCGTCTTCGCTCAGCCCCGTCACCGTCATCGCGATCACCGCCGTCGGCACCGCCTCGTCTGGCAGCGACCCGCCGCCGACGTAGGCCACGTCGTCCCGCACTTCCACCGAGGCCAGCGCTGGCAGTTCGAGCAGTCGCGCGGCGAACGCGCGGCACCGCTCCCGCAGTTCCGCCAGGGGGGTCGTGAGCATTCGCAGCGTCGGCACTTCGCGGATCGCCTTCGCCGGGTCGCGGTACAGTCGCAGCGTCGCCTCCAGTGCCGCGAGCGTGACTTTGTCCAGCCGGAAGGCGCGCATGAGCGGGTCCTTCTCGATCCGCTGAATGAACTCCTTCTTCCCCGCGATGATTCCCGCCTGCGGCCCGCCGAGTAACTTGTCCCCGCTGAACAGCACCACGTCCGCCCCGGCGCGGATGCCGTCGCGGACGAGCGGCTCGCCGGGCAGCCCGAACGGCGTCAGGTCCACCGTCGCCCCGCTGCCGGCGTCGTCCACCACCGGGATGTTGTGCGTGCGGCCGAGGGCGACCAGTTCTTCGATCGTCGGCGTCTCGGTGAACCCGCGGATGCGGTAGTTGCTGGTGTGGATCCGCATCAGCAGGCCGGTGTTCGGCGTGATGGCCGTCTCGTAATCGGCGACGCGGGTGATGTTCGTCGTGCCGACTTCTTTCAGGGTCGCGCCGCTCACGCCCATGATGTCGGGGATGCGGAAGCTGCCGCCGATCTCGATGAGTTGCCCGCGCGAGACGACGACTTCCTTCCCCATCGCCAGCGCCCGCAGGACGATGACGGTGGCCGCCGCGCAGTTGTTGACGACGGTGGCCGCCTCCGCGCCGGTGATCCGCGTCACCCCGTCGCGGATCGGGTCTTGCCGGCTGCTCCGCTTGCCGGTGGCCAAGCTCATTTCCAAGTTCAGGTACCCGCCCGCGGCCTGATACGCGGCCCGCGCGGCGGACTCGTGCATCGGCGACCGGCCGAGGTTGGTGTGCAGGACGATGCCGGTGGCGTTGATGACCGGCCGCAGGAAGGGCTGCCCGTCGGCGTCCAGCCGCGCGACCACGGCGTCGGCGATGTCGTCGAGTGACACCGTCATGTCACCGGATTTCAGCCGCGCCCGCACGGCGTCCAGTTCGGCCCGCACCGCCGCCGTCACGTCGTCCGGGGCGTGGCCGCCCCGCACCGCCGCCACCGCCGGATGCTCCAGCACCCGCGACACCTGCGGCAAATTGCGAAACGGGTTGTCGGGCATGGACGAACTCAGACTCCCGTTCGGACTTCTCGGAGGGGTTTCATTCGACGAATGAACGCGGGCCATCTGGGTCGGTTGGCGTACGGTGTTGTTTTCCACAACCACACCGAAGTCCGTCCAGCACGAGGCCGTGTCGTTGATCAGTTTACCCCTCCCTCGGCGACGCGGGTAGATCCCTTCCGCCGCTGGCACGCCGCCGTCCGATCAGTCCGAATCCCGACTTCGATCACAGTTATCAGGATTTCGGCCGCCATCCAGGGACTGGCGTGTTCCCCTTCGTAGCACGGTCGGTGTCGGTCAGGCGGACGAGTTGCGCAGTTTCGTTCCCATGCCAGGAACGGCGGTGTAACCCCAGGCCCAAGTGTCCAAACCGGGACAATCGGCCGGAACGTGTAAGATGAGCCGAAATTCGCGGAATTTAGAACGTGCGGCCACTTGCCGTAGTACAATCGTTTGCCGCGACCAGGGATTCCAGACCGGCAAACTGTTCGGCACGGGTTCTGCACCTGGAATCTCCGACACGCAAGCTGTCAGGGAAGGCGAGGCCGACGCACTTCCCAGTCCCCACTTACAAGTGGTAGGTTTTTTACCCACGACAGACACCCCGAACGCCAGTCACACCAAGGAAGGACCACCATGCTCGTACTCACACGGAAACTCGGCGAGGAAATCGTCATCGACGGGGACATCCGCGTCACCGTCGTCGAAGTGGCCAACGGCCGCGTCAAACTGGGCATCGTCGCGCCGAAGTCGGTGCGGGTGGATCGCTCGGAGGTGCGGGAACAGCGAGAGCGGGCCGACGCCCCACTGCCGCCGGCCATTCTCCACAACCGGCTGACCGAATCGGCGAAGCGGCCGGGCGTTCAGGCCGACACCCCCGTCGTCGTCCCCGTCCGGCCGACCGTTAAGCGGAAGAGCCGCTAACTCATCCGGCCCGAACAGCACCTGGATTGACACCAAGCTCCGACGGTCGCTTCGCGGCGACCGCCGGAGCGCCGTCGCGCCGCTTTCGTCGTTGCCCGGCGAATCGCCCTCGCTTACACTCTCTTCCACGGTGGCCGCGTCTGGCCGCCGCACGCCAGACACCCCGTTCCCGTTTGCCCCGCGCCCCGCGCGGGCGGAGCCTCTCCCCCATGACCACCCGCTTGCACCGCCGCGACGTTCTGAAAGCCGGAGCCGCCGCCGGCCTGGGGTACTTCTTCACCGGACCGGCCGCCTCCGTGGTGAAGGCCCAGGGGTCGAACGACCGCCTGTACTTCGCCGGCATCGGCGTCGGCGGCAAGGGCCGTTCGGACATCGACCAGGCCGCCAAGTACGGCGACGTGATCGCCCTGTGCGACATCGACGAAGCCAACGGCCACCTCGGCGGGGTGGCCAAGAAGTGGCCGGAGGCGAAGACCTTCTTCGACTTCCGCAAGTTGTTCGACGACAAAGAGGTAATGAAGCAACTGACCGCCGTCACCGTCTCCACGCCGGATCACGCCCACGCGCTCGCCGCCATCCCGGCCATGCGGGCCGGCAAGCACGTGTATTGCCAGAAGCCGCTCACCCGCACCGTGTTCGAAGCCCGCATGATGATGGAGACGGCCCGCAAGTACAAAGTCTGCACCCAGATGGGCAACCAGGGCACCGCCGAAACCGGCCTGCGCCGCGCGGTGGAACTGATCCAGGGCGGGCTGCTCGGCGACGTGAAGGAAGTCCACGTGTGGACGAACCGCCCGATCTGGCCGCAGGCCCCGAAGATCACCGGCCGGCCGAAGGGCGACTTCAAGACCCCCGCCGGCGTCCACTGGGACGAGTTCCTGGCCGGCTCGCCCGACCGCCCCTACGCCCCCGGCTACCACTCCTTCGCCTGGCGCGGGTGGTGGGACTTCGGCACCGGGGCCATCGGCGACATGGCCTGCCACACCGCCAACATGGCGTTCATGGCGCTCAAACTGGCTCACCCGACGAGCATCTCGGCCGAGGCCGGGGACGTGAACCCCGAAACCTGCCCCAGCTACGCCCACGTCACGATGGAGTTCCCCAAGCGGGGCGACCTGCCGCCGGTCACGCTGCACTGGTACGAGGGCAAGAAGGACGGCAAGAAGATGCTGCCGCCGGAAGAATTGGCGACGCGGGCGGTGAAGGCGAACGGCGGCAAGAAGTTGGTGGACAGCGGGTCCATCATCGTCGGCAGTAAGGGCATCCTGTACAGCCCGAACGACTACGGCGCGCAGTTCGTGTGCGACAACGGGCTGCTGGAAGGGGTGAACAAGGGCAAGCTGGAGCGGCTGCCGACCAACGGCGGCGGCGACCAGGGGCAGAAGAAAGAGTGGGTGGACGCCATCAAGGCGAACAAGCCGAGCATCGCCCTGGCCAACTTCGACTACGCCTCCCTGCTGACCGAGGCGTTCCTGCTCGGGAACGTCGCCATCCGCAGCGGCAAGCCGGTGCAGTGGGACGGCCCGGCGTTCAAGGTGACGGGCAACGACGACGCCATGAAGTTCATCAAGACCGAGTACCGCAAGGGGTGGGACTTGATCGGCGAGAAGGCGTAAGGCAAGCTCTGAGCTACCGGCGGGAAGGAAGAATACCGGTCGAGGTGAAGCGATTCGGCCGTCTTCCGTGGCCTGACTCGCCCGAGTCGGGCTGAGCCACCCACGCGGTTCGGCCCGACTCGGGCGAGTCAGGCCACGTGGAATGGACTCGCCCGGTCGATCATCTTCCCGCCAATGCCTGAGCCGCGAGCTTTCAGCCGAGAGCGTCGAACCGTCCCCACTTGGCGGCTCGCTGCCTCGGCTTTTTCGCTGACGGCTCTTGGCTCGGAACTCTCAGCGTCATGAGTGACGACGACACCCTCCGCGCCGCCATCGTCGCGGTCCCGGACGCCGACCTGCCCCGCCTCGTTTATGCCGACTTCATCCAGGAAGCCGGCGACGAGGCCGGGGCCGAGTTCATCCGCGCGCAAGTCGAACTGGCCGCCACCCCCGAATACGAGCCGTTCGCCGTCCACTGCCACACCCACCGCCCGGACTGGGTGACGGGCGAGCACCGTCGCGCCACCCTCCCCGCCGTCAACGGGCTGGACTGGGTGCCCGACGGCCTGTTCCGCCGCGGCTTCGGCTGGCGGGTCTCGACCCCGTACCTGCCGTCGCTCGTCACCCGACTGCCGAAGGTGCGGGCGCGGGAGCCGGTGCAGTCGCTCGCCCTCGGCACCAGCCCCCTCCGCGAGCAGTGGGAGGAATTCGCCCGCGCCCCGTGGCTCGCCGACATTCGCGAGGTGTCGTTCACCGGGCTGGCGACGCCCATCGAACCGGTGCGGGTGTTGTGCGCGACGCCGGCCGCCACCGGCATTCGCACGCTGCACTTCACCCGCGGCGACTCGCCGGCCATGCCAATCCTGCTGGAAGGGATCTTCGCCGCGCCGCTCGGCCGGGGACTGACGACCCTCAGTGTCCGCCACTCGACGGAGCAGAGCCGGGAACTGATTGAAGGACTCGCGGACGGGGCGGAATCGCTGACCGAATTGATCCTCACCCGCATCTCGTGGCCGTGGAACGCGGTGCATGTCCTCGTCCAGTCCGGGCTGATCGGCCGGTTGCGGGTGCTTCGCCTGACGGACAGTTACGTCTCGGCCGGGTGCCTGAGCGACCTCGTCGAGTCGCCGCTCGCCGTCGGGTTGGCGGTGCTGGAGTTGTCCAACTCCCACCTGCGGGAGTCGGCCGTCGAAGTGCTGTCGGACTCGCCCCACCTGACCGGGTTGCGGAAGCTGAACCTGAACGACAACTCGCTCGGCCCCCCCGCCGCCCGGTCGCTGGCACGGGGCCAGTCGCTCGGCGGGCTGCGGTCCCTGCTGGTGCGGATGACCGGCATCGGCAACGCCGGGGTGCGGTTCCTGACCCGCGCGCCGTTCTGGCGGAACCTGGTGGAGATCGACCTGACCCGCAACCCGATCGACGACCGCGGGGGGGAGCACCTGCTGACCGCCGTCACCCCGCCGGAGTTGACCGCCTTGCGGCTGTCGGTGAACCGGTTCAGCGAGCCGGTCCGGGAGGCGCTCGTCGGGAAGTTCGGCCCGGCGGTGCGGTTCGTCCCCGAAGGCGTGTGATCCCAGTGCCGTGTCTTCTTCGCCCGAAGCGCGAGGTCAGCCACGCTGTCAGGGGTGAGGTCTCGGACAACAAGGAAATACGCTGGCACTGACACCCGCGACTCGCCCACGGCACACGATGGGCCACCGCTCGCCGTTCCCCCCGCCGCCGGGCTACCTCCCCTTCTGGCGGTACACCTCGCTGGCCTTCAGCAGGACGGCGTTCTCCTCCTCGGTCAAGCTGTCGCGGCCGGACTTGGCCATCTTCTCCAGCACCGCGTCGAGTTTCGCTTCCAGGTACTCGTCCGGCCGCGGGGCACGGGAGCGGACGGGCGTGTCCGGCGGGTCGTCGTCCGGGTCCGCCATGCGGAGGGTCAGTTTCGGCGGCGGCTCAGCCCGGCGGTAGTCGTCGCGTCTACCCCACGAGGACCGGCGGTTCGCCCACTTGTAATACGCCGCGCCGAACGCGGCCCCCCCCAGCGGCACGGCGAGTTCCATCTTCGACCCGCCGCCGCCGACGAAGAACAATGTGTAGATGACGATGAGGACCGCCACCAGCGCCCCGACGGGCACCGGGATGACGAACATGAGCAGGATTTGCCGGGTCGGGAAGTGCAGCGCGTACAGCGTCAGGACGGCGAACAGCGGCCCTCCCGCGCCGGCGGTCAGGACGGCCTGATCGACGCCGGCCGCCCCGATCACCATCTTCCCGGCGGACACCGTCAGCCCGGCCAGCAGGTAGAAGCGGAGGAAGCGGCGAGTGCCGTACAGGCTCTCCATGTCGGTGCCGAACCAGTACAGCGCGAGCATGCCGAGGATGATGACGAACAGCGATCGGGGGTTGTGAACGAAGAACGAAGTGAGCAACCGCCACACCTCGCCGTCCATGACGCCGTTGAAGTAAAACGCCCCGTTCCGATACAGCGGGTCGAACCCGTCGGGGCCAGGCGGCGAGAACAACTGCACGACGAACACGCCGACGGTGACGGCGATGAGCGCGGGAACGGCGCGGAACCCGACGTCCCCCCAGCCGCGGTCGTCTTCTCGGTAGTAGTCGCGGTCGAGAATGCCCATGCCAGCCAGCCCCGCGCGGTGATGTCCGTGGATGGTAGTGTACCACCGCCGGCCGGTCGGGGGAATGCGGGCGCGAAACGACCTTAGGATCGCCGTGGCGTTGACCCCGCCCCGTCGTGCGTCTACAACTGCCTTTATCGCCAGGGGTGCCCGCCGCGGATCGGATGGGCTGAGAACACACCCTCGAACCGAACCGGGTCATGCCGATTCGGAAGGCACACATCCAAACGCGGGGCACCCGTCCCGCACTCCGAGTTCCGACTTCCCATGACTCAACTCGAATCCGCCCGCGCGGGCACCGTCACCCCCGAAATGCAGTTCGTCGCCACCCGCGAGGACCTCGACCCGGAACTGATTCGGTCCGAAGTCGCCCGCGGCCGCATGGTCATCCCGGCCAACGTCGAGCACCTGAAGAAGGGGCTGGAGCCGATGTGCATCGGCGTCGCCAGCAAGTGCAAGATCAACGCGAACATCGGGAACAGCGCCGTCACCGGCAAAGTCGATGACGAACTGGAGAAGCTGCACACCGCCGTCCACCTGGGGTCGGACACGGTGATGGACCTGAGTACCGGCGGCAACATCGACGGCATCCGCCAGGCCATCATCGACGCCAGCCCGGTGCCCATCGGCACGGTGCCGGTGTACCAGATCATCCAGAACATCAAGGACCCCCGCGACATCACCGCCCGCATGTTGCTGGACATGGTCGAGCACCAGGCCAAGCAGGGCGTGGACTACATGACCATCCACGCCGGGGTGTTGCTGGAACACGTCCCGCTCACCCGCGACCGCGTCACCGGCATCGTCAGTCGGGGCGGGTCGTTGATGGCCGCGTGGATGGTGGCGCACCACCAGCAGAACCCGTGGTACACGCACTTCGACGAACTGTGCGAGATCATGAAGGCCTACGACGTGACGTTCAGCCTCGGCGACGGGTTGCGGCCCGGCTGCCTCGCCGACGCCAACGACCCGGCCCAGTTCGGCGAGTTGGCCACCCTCGGCGAACTGACGCAGAAGGCGTGGAAGCACGGTTGCCAGGTGATGATCGAGGGGCCGGGGCACATCCCCATGCACCTCGTGAAGATGAACATCGAGAAGGAACGCGAACTGTGCCACGAGGCCCCGTTCTACGTGCTGGGGCCGCTCGTGACCGACGTGGCCCCCGGCTACGACCACATCACCAGCGCTATCGGCGCGGCACTGGCCGCCGAAGCCGGTGCGGCGATGCTGTGTTACGTCACCCCGAAGGAACACCTCGGCCTGCCGAACAAGGACGACGTGCGGCAGGGGGTGATCGCGTACAAGATCGCCGCCCACGCCGGGGACATCGCCCGCGGCCGCAAGGACGCCCGCAAGCGGGACGACGCGCTGTCGAAGGCCCGCTTCGAGTTCGACTGGAACGAGCAGTTCGCCCTGAGCCTGGACCCCGAAACCGCCCGCCGGATGCACGACGAGACGCTCCCGCAAGAGGTGTTCAAGAGCGCCAAGTTCTGTAGCATGTGCGGGCCGAAGTTCTGCTCCATGCGGATCACGCAGGACGTGCGGAAGTTCGCCGACGAGGCCGAAGCCGCCCGCGTCAGCCTGGATTTGGCGTTGCCGACGGCGGGGTGAGGCACTGGGGTCAGCGGGGAGCGTTCGGAATGCCGAGGCGGACAAGCCAGTTCTTCCACCTCCCCTCGTTGAGGGGAGGTCGGTTGCGCAGCAATCGGGAGGGGAAATTCCGACGCCGTCCCAACCCCATCGGGGGTCGTCACGCGATGATCGATGCGCGACTGATTGCGTGCGCTCGCCGGATGCGTCACGCCCCTTCGCCCACTGAGGAGCTTGCATGGCGACTGCTCCGCCGGCGCAAGCGTGGCGGGTTCGACTTCCGCAGACAACACCCGATCCCGCCAGACATCGCGGACTCGTATTGCTCGGCCGCGAAACTCGTCGTCGAAGTGGATGGCGAGTCGCATGTCGGGCAGGAGGAGAATGATCAACGGCGGGAAGAGTTCCTGGAGTCATTGGAGTTGAAGCTGCTTCGGTTTTGGAACAGACGGGTGTTCGAGGAGCAGGATTCGTTCACCGAGACCGTCTACCGGGAGTGCATCGCGAGGGTGGCAACCGATCCGAGGTTTGCGGCCCGGCTCGATGAATGGGGTCAACTCCGGCGGACGGTCGGCTGACCAGACGCCGCCGACCTCCCCTCAATGAGGGGAGGTGAAAGAATTGCAACCTCTCCGTGCGTGATCGCCCGCCCCACACTTCACACAATGCAGCGTCCCTTTCATGCCTTCGAGCTTCAGTCCACATTGATCCGCTTCACTCACCGCCAGCGGAAGATGCGGAGGGCGACGGCGAACGACAGGCCGCCCCACGCGATCAGGATCACCGCCGGCCACGCCACCGCCTCGAACCCCTTACCCTCGTTCATCACCGCCCGCAGCGCGTCGTTCACCGCCGTCAGCGGCAGGATTTGGATCAGCGGCTGCATCACCTCCGGGAACCGATCCGCCGGGAAGAACACCCCGGACAGCACGTACATCGGCAGCATGATCGCGTTCATCAGGCCGGACACGGTCTCGATGGTCTTCGCCCGGCTGGCGATGAGCAGGCCGAGGCCGGCGAACGCCGTCGCGCCGAGGGCGATAATCGTCACGAGCGCCAGCGGGTTGCCGGTGCAGCGGATGTCGAAGGCGAAGTAGGCGAAGACCAGCAGGACGCCGATCTCGGTGAGGGTGAACGCCATCCGGCTGAGCATCAGGCTGAGGAGGAAGTCGGACTTCCGCATGGGCGTGGCGAGGAACCGCTTCAGCAACTTCCGCATCCGCATGTCCACGACCACGAAGCCGACGCCGAACAGCCCGCCCCCCATCAGGTTCACGCCGATCAGCCCCGGCAGCAGGAAGTCGATGTACCGCCCGCCGACGTCGGTCATTTCCTCGTCCGGCGGCTGCGGCGGCAGGTCCGGCACCAGCGACCGCAACAGCACGTTCTCGGCCGCGCTGCGGGCGAGGGCACAGTCGGGCCGGTTCGGGTCGATGGTGTACTGCCACGTCGGGCCGGTGGGGGTGATCATCAGGCCCGTCTTCGCGGTCCGCAGGCGGGTGCGGGCGGTAGCGGCGTCGGAGCGGGTGACGGTGATCCGCGTGTCGGCTTCGAGCTTCGCCACCAGCGCGTCGGCGGCGGGCGACCCGGCGGCCGAGTCCGTCACCACGTCGATGTTGATCTTCTCGACCGGCCGGTCGCGGAAGGCGATGCCGAGCGCCACCGCCAGGATGAGCGGGAAGCCGTACACCCAGAAGATCGCCGCCGGCTCGCGGTAGAACTCGCGGAACCGGGCGAGGGTCAGTTGCAACAGTGGGGACATGCGGGGTTCCGGAGTGGTAACAAATGAAGCAAGAAGGCGGAACGCGGATGACGCGGATCCAAGCCGGGATGAAGAGGATCAGAGTGAAATCATTCTTGTTCTTATCCTGCATTCATCTCGGCTTGGATCCGCGTCATCCGCGTTCCTCCGAATCATTCGGTGACGGCTTTCAGCCCAGGTAATCCAAGCCGATGTCCAGGGCCACGGCGGAGTGGGTGACGGCCCCGACACTGATGCGGTCCACACCCGTCTCGGCGATGCCGCGAACGGTGGTCCGGTTCACCCCGCCGGACGCCTCCAACTTCGTGCCGGGCGACACCGCGTTCCGGATCGCCACGGCTTCGCGGAGTTGGGCGTTGGACATGTTGTCGAGCAACACGATCTCCGGGCGGACGGGCAGCACCTGCCGCAGTTGGTCGAGCGAATCGACTTCCACTTCCACCGACAGGCCGGCGTTGCCGGGGTACGCGCGGGCCAGTTCCACCGACCGCCGTACGGCCGTCGCGGGGTCGCCCAGACCGGCGATGTGGTTGTCCTTGATGAGGATGGCGTCGTACAGGCCGATGCGGTGGTTGGTGCCGCCGCCGGCGCGGACGGCCAATTTCTCCAGCAGCCGCCAGCCGGGGGTCGTCTTCCGGGTGTCGAGGATTTGCACTGGCAGCCCGTCCACGGCGTCGGCGAACTGGCGGGTGAGCGTGGCCACGCCGGACAATCGCTGAAGGAAGTTCAGCGCGGTGCGTTCCGCCACGAGGACGTTTCGCAGCGAACCGGAGACGGTGGCGATAAGGGTGCCCTTTTGCACCGGCGACCCGTCCGGCAACTCGGCGTGGAACAGCAAACTCGAATCGACGGCGGCGCACACCAGTTCCGCGACCGGCAGCCCGGCGACGACACCCGGCGAGCGGGCGACGAACGCGGCGGACGCGGTCGCATCCGCGGGGATGGTGGCGAGCGACGTGCGGTCGCCGGTGTCGCCCAGGTCCTCGGCGAGCGCGAGGGCGATCAGGGCGCGGGCGGCGGCGGTTTCGGCGGGCGTGAGCGACATGCGGACAGTTTAGGGCGCGAGGCAACCCGACAAGCGGTCTCATCGGTGGCGGTCACTCCACCAGCCGCTCACCCTTGAGGATATACCGTTTCGCATCGACGTACTCCCGCGTCGCTTCCATGACGAACGACTGGTTCAGCACCACGAACCCGCCCACCTCCAGGATGGCGATCAGCACCAGGCAGTGGGACACCTGGCCGATGGTGAACATCAGCTCGCCGCGGGGGGCCCAGTCGAACCCGAAGCTGGCGGCCAGGCGGAACATCGCCCCCAGCAGGATCACCCAGAAGAAGTTGCTGACGGACGCGAACGACTTGTGCCCGACCTCCGGCTCCTTGCCGGCGTCGGCGTAGATCTGCGTGAGCTGGCACACCAGCACGAGGCGGGTGAACTCGACCGCGCCGACGGCCATGCCCAGGTAGCTGAACTCGTACCCCATGATGAGGCGGGCCGGCGTCTCGGCTAGCATCGGGATGTAACTGGCCAGCCCGACCGCGTGGAACGCCAGCAGCGCCTCGGAGTACCCGCCGATCCGCCCCTCCTGGTACGCCAAGATGCCGCCCAGCACCTTGACCAGCGTGACGGTCAGCAGGGCGATTTGGGCGGCCACCGTCGCCACCCCGGCCACGCCGATGTACCGCCCCTGGTCCGGCCCCAGCATGGCGAACACGAACCCGATGCCGAGAACCAGCGTGCCGAGTTGGGCGACGGCCAGCCCGGTCAGCAGCGAGGTGGCACCGAGTTCGGGGACGAACAGCAGGGACGCGACCGCAACGGCGATGAGCATCATCGCCCCGGCGTACAGTCGCAGCCCGATCAGCAGCAGGGTGAGGGCCGTCCGCCCCTTCTTGCACGTGTACATCAGGTACTTGAACTCGGCCTCCCGTTCTTCTTCCGCGTCGGCCATGTCGCGGAGAACCGCGCGGGCTTCCGCTTTCTTCGTGGCGGCCGCGCGGGCGCGGGCGTCCGCCTCCTCGGCCACTTCGTCCACGAGCGACGCGCGGAGTTTCCCTCCCGCCTTTGGCGGGGGCGGGACTGGCTCGCGCGTCGACCTGGGCGGCGGCGGGGGCGGCCTGCCGAACGGCAGCGGCGGCGCGACCGGTGGCGGCACCTCGATGTCCAGCACCGTCTTGCACTGCGGGCAGCGGACGGCCGTCGCGCCGGCCGGCACGCGGAGGGTGGCGTCGCAGTTCGGACAGGCGAAAAGTCCGGCGGACACGGGCAAGACTCCCGGCGGTGACAGGTCGCGACCGAGAGTGATGATAGCACACGGGGCGGCGAACGAAACGGCGGCCCCAGTTCACGAACGAACCCCCGACGGGGGCCGGGGGTTCGGGGTGGCGGTCGGCGGGACGGGTCACTTGGGGCCGGTCACCTTCAGTTCGATGGGGCCGGTGCCGGTGACCTCGACGCGCAGGCCGGTCTTCGGGTCGGCAATGGCGTACTTGGGGTCGAGGCGGCTGGCGAACGCCCGCTTCGGACGCGAGCCTTGCGCCGGGCGCTCCTCCTCCACATCCGCCAGCACCACCACGTGCGTACCGGGGACGGCCCCGTCGCGGCCGTCGTTCGTCTTCAAACTGAACTTGCCGTCGGCGTCGGTGACGGCGAAGGAGGTCGGGCCGCTCCCGCCCGCCAGCACGTCCGGCATGAACTGGATCGAGATGTTCGCGGCCGGCGTGCCGTTGATGGTGAGGACGCCGTCGGCCGGCACCAGCGTCACCGACTCGCCGCACCCGCCGGCGGCGAGGGCCGCCGCCAACCCGAGAACTCGGACGAGGTATCGTCGCATGGGCGCACCTGTTCGGGGGACCCGCCGGCAGCACCGGCGGCGGGAGTCGGGATTAGTTCGGGATCACCTGGCCGTCGGCCCGCAGGCACATCAGTAACAGGGTGGTCTGCGCGGTGCTGGTGGTGAGGAAGCGGACGCTGCCGTCGGCGAACGCCACGTTCGCGCCGCCGGTGTGGTTGCTGCCGAGGGCGCTGAACCGCTGGTCCTGGAAGATGAACCAGCCGCCCTGGCTGGTCGGCGCGCCCGGCTGCCCGAACGCCCACGGGGTCAGGTAGTTGATCGGCGCGAACGCCCCGAACAGGATGTTGCCCAGGCCGTTGTCCCCGCCGGCCGGGTACCACCGGCTCCACGTCTGCAAGGTGCTGCCGCTGTTGTAGCCGGCGGCGGTGAACGAGTCGAAGTTGCGGTCGGTGTGGTTCCGTTCGCCGAAGAGTATGGTGTTGCTCGTGCCGTCGGAGATGCCGGCCATTTGCACGCGGGTGCCGGCGGGCGCGGAGGAGGCTTTGCGGGCCGTCGTGCCGGTCGCCATGAACATGCCGTCGTTGGTGGCCGAGGTGGCGAACACCGGGCGGGAGCCGCCGTTGGCGACGTAGCTGGTCGCCCCGTAGGTCTCGGTCGCGTTGAAGACGAAGGCCCCGGCCGACAGTTGCGAGTCCGACGGGCAGAGGAACGTCTTGACCGCCGTGGCCGCCCGTCCCGTGGTCGCCCGGTTGTTCAGCGGGACGGCCGCGTCCATCGACCGGAATAGGTTATCCTGCTCGATGTACGGCAACACGAAGTAGAACACCGAATGCCCCTGGAAACTGAACCCGCTGGTCGATCCGCCGACGTGCACCTGCCCGGCGGCGTTGATGCGGTCCTGGGTGTATCCGCTCGGGAACGCCCCTTCGGTGCCCTCGAAGTTGTGGCAGGCCAGCCCCAACTGCTTCAGGTTGTTCGAGCAGCTCATGCGGGCGGCGGCTTCGCGGACCTTCTGCACCGCCGGCAGCAACAGCCCAATGAGAATCGCGATAATCGCAATAACGACGAGCAACTCGATCAGCGTGAAACCGGCGCGGCGGGCGCGGACCATGACAAACCCCTGGGACGAACGGGCGGGCGAATCGGCCGCGGCCGCGGATGGCGGGACGCGACGCACACGTACCTGTCTATTTCTAACCACGGAGAGAGTTGCCATTGTGAAGATCTCGTGAAATCGATCCCGATGCGCCCGGTTATCTGCCCTCGCCTCCGCCTCAGACACGAACCCGCTGAGCCTGTCCCATTCCGTTGTGGGGGCGGGCCGGTCTGCCACCTCCCCTCGTTGAGGGGAG
>JBBRUO010000088.1:0-14284 GCA_038247725.1 Gemmatales bacterium | reverse complement strand
TGCGGCTGCGTCTTCAAATACGCTTCGATCTGGTCGGCGAGGTAGTTCACCACCACGACCACGCGGTCCACCGGCGGCAGCGCGCCGAGGATCCAGTCGAGGATCGGCCGGCCCTGCACCGGGAGCAGCGGCTTGGGGACTTTCTCGGTGTACGGCCGGAGGCGGGTGCCTTTCCCGGCGGCGAGGATGATGGCGTCCATGTCGTCTTTGTAGGTAAAGAATCCCGATCCCGGCGAAAACTGGCGGCATCACGCGCCGGGGGTTTTCATCCACGCGACGGTGTGCCGCAAGCCGTCGAGGAACCCGACCGCCGGCTCGTACCCCAGCGCCGCGCGGACGCGGTCGATCTTCGCCAGGCTGAACCGCACGTCGCCGGCGCGGGGCGGGCCGTGGGTCGCCGTCGCGGTCGTGCCCAGCACCTCGTTGAGTGCCGCCACCAGTTCGAGCAGGTTCACGGCGGTCCCGGTCCCGACGTTGAACACCTTCCCGCCGACGCCCGGCGCGGTCCCGGCTTTCATCAGGGCGTCCACGGCGTTCGCCACGTAGGTGAAGTCGCGGGCCTGCAACCCGTCGCCGTGGATGGTCGGCGTCTTTCCGGCGAGCATCGCGGCGGCGAAGAGGGCGATGACCCCGGAGTACGGCGAGTCGGCCCGCTGGCGGGGGCCGAAGATGTTGAAGAACCGCAGCCGCACCGTTTCCAGGCCGAAACTGGTGGCGAACGCTTCGAGGTAGTGTTCGCCCGCCAACTTCGCGGCGGCATAGGGGGATAGGGTTTGGAGGGGCGTGTCTTCGTCGAGGCCGGCCGGATCGGTGGCGTTGCCGTAGCAACTGGAACTGGCCGCGTACACCACCCGCTTCACCCCGGCGCGGCGGGCGGCGTCGAGGACGTTGAGCGTGCCGGTGGCGCAGATGTCGTGGCACAGGATCGGCTGCTCCAGGCTCTTCGCCACCGACGCCATCGCCGCCAAGTGGTAGACGACGCCGCACCCGGCCACGGCCCGCTCGACCGTCGCCAGGTCGGCGACGGTACCGGGGACGATGTCCGGGCGGTGCGCGCCGTGCGGCAGGTTTCCCGTCTGCCCGGTGCTGAAGTCGTCGAGGACGCGGACCCGCTTGCCGGCGGCGGTCAGTGCGTCGATGAGGTGCGAGCCGATGAACCCGGCCCCGCCGGTGACCAGACACCACTCCGCCATGACCGCACCCGAAGCTGAGAGAAAGCGAACCGACCGTCCGGCCACGCATACGGCCAGACGGAGAGAGTGTATTGACGCAGCGGTGTCACTTCAGCGAAGGGGGAGAGGCCGGGGGATTTCGGGCAAGTCCGGGACCGGGGTGAGCAGGAGGCTGGTGTCCCCCGTGGGCGGCGACGTCGGCTGTTCCGGCATCGGCACCGGCATCGGTACCGGCAGGGGCATCGACTGCGGTTGGCTGACGACCGGCGGGGAGTAGGCGGGTGGGGCCGAGTAGAGCGGCGCGGCGGTCTCGCAGCCGACGCCCCCCTGCTGCGGGCAGTGGTCTTCCCACTTCCGCCACTTCGTCTGGAAGTGCCCGTAGCAGGTGCCGGGGATGATGGTCGGCCCGCAGAAGCGGCGGATGTACGCCCAGTCGGACAGGGGGTAACTGTTGACGGCGCAGCCCGGCCGGTTCTGCCCGTCGATGCCGCGCCAGTTGCGGCGGTTCGGAGCGAACAGGCCGATGCCCGTTCCCGCCGCGCCGAGACCGGTGCAACCGCCGACGCACGGGCCGACGACCACCCCGCACCCGTCCGGGCACCCCGCGACGACGGGGGCGAAAGCAGGGGCGTAGGTGTAAGGGACTGCCACGGGCGGCGGGGTGCCGTCCACCGCGATGGCCGCCGGGGCGCAGGTGAGGAGGCCGGCGACCGCCAACAGGCGGGCGCGGAGACGTTTGGGGAACATGGGAATTCCTTTCGGGGGGGAGTGATCCGTTCAAACTGATGCGGTCGGACTAGCGGCCGAGGCCGCCGCCGGTCGGCGTGCGGGTGTTGCCACCGGCGGGGCGGGCGAACGTCGGCTGGGGGCCTTGCGCGCCGCCGGGCCGGCCCATCGCCCCGCGGTTGACGCCGCCGAAACTGACGCCGCCGGGGCCGCCGCCGATGCGGTTGAAATAGTTCCCGGTGTTGTTGAACGTGGCGACGTTGCCGGTGGGCGGCAGGAAACTGTTGATGAGGGTGCCGGCGAGTAGCGAGTTCTGCGCCTGGAGGCTCTGGAAGTCGGCGCTGGCGCTGTTTAACTGCTGCTGGAGTTGGCCGGCCTGCTGCTGGAACTGCTGCTGCGGGCGGACCAACCCGTAGTAGTTCAAGGCCGGGCTGGCCCCCCGGTTGAGCAGGTTCAAGTAGGGGCTGAACGTCGGCCGCTGCGGCACCCCGCCGGGCGGTTGCGGCTGGGCGAGAAGCGGGGCCGTGGACACCACGGCCACGGCGAGGGCGGGCAAGGTGAGGCGAAGCATGGTCGAAGCTCCTTTCGCGTTCCGGTGTGGTCCAGGCTACCCCGTGGGCAGGGGGACTGTCAACCGGCCGAGCGTCCGCTCGTATACGCAACGCATCGACGGCGGACCCGGTTCCCGTGAACCCGGCCCGCCGTCGATGTGGGAGTTCGCCTCAGGTGTGGCCGTCAGTCCCGGCACGACTCCGCTTACCGGAACCCGCCGATGCCCAGACCGCCCTGGTTCGGGTTGCGGATGGTGTTGACGGTACTCGTGCCGAGCAGCGTCACCCCGAACAGTCGCTCGATCGGGGCCAGGGAGCGGGCCATCTGCGTGTCCAGTTTGGCCAGCGGCTGGCTCATGATGAACACCCGGTCGCCGGGCAGGATCTGGTAGTTGGTGCGGGTGTGCCCGCGGCGGCTGATCCCTTTCCAGTCCACCGGCAGGATCTGGTCCTGGGTGCTGTCGGCCGGGGCCGGGCGGGCGATCCACATCTTCTTCGACGACACCGGCGACAGTCCGCCGATCTGCGCGATCGCGTCCAGCACCGTCTCCGACCCGGTGGACGGCAGCCGCTGCACCTGTTCGCCGTTGCCGGCGAAGTCGGTGATGACGTAGTAGAACTTGTGGTTGAAGGCCCCCACGTCCACGCTCACCTCCGGCCGCAGCAGGGTCTGCGACAGGTGCGCCTCGATGGCCGCCTTCACCTGCGGCAGGGTCATGCCGGCGACGTACACGCTGCCGTAGTTACCCAGGCCGACAGTCCCGTCCGGCCGGATCAGATGTTCGCCGCGGATCTGCTGGACACCCTTGGACTGAGCCAGGGACACGCTCGTCGCCGGCTCCTTCAGGAACCGCTTGAGGTGTTCGGCCAGTTTCCTCTCCGCCTGCTGCGCCGTCAGGTCGGCCACCATCACCTGCCCGCCGTAGTCCGGCCCCATGTTGATGGTGCCGTCCGGGTCCACCGGGTAGATGCCGTTGACCGGGGCCTTCTCGGGCGCGCCGGGGGCGTACAGGTACAGCGCGTCGAGCGGTTCGATCCGGTACGGTGGCAGCGGGATCAGCCGGCTGGCGTTGATCTGCAAAATATCCGGGGCCGCCACCGTATAGGGCGGGTGAGTGGTCAGGTTCAGTTCCTTCGGCAACTCGAAATCGGGGGACAGTTGAATGTCCGTCGCCGCCGCGTACCTCGCCGGGGAGGACTGACATCCGGTGCCGGCGAAGGCCGCCACCGTCCCTACGGCGGTCGCCAGCAGAATCACCCGTCGGGCGGATCGGGTCATGGTTTCTCCTCCTGAGATCCCGGTTCGGTCGGTTGTTCAGGGGCGCGGCACGATCCGGACGGCCGGACTGTCGAGCGCTCCCGCTTCCACCCAGTTAATCGGCCCGACCGCTTCCCCAGTCCAGCGAAAAACCCGCCCCTTACGCGTTCCACAGGCATTCGCGCGAAGCGCCCAATTTGCCGCAACCGCCCCAACCGATAAAGAGGGAAAAAATCGCTCGCGACCAGAGACCCATGAGATACATTGATACCGGACGGCTGCGCGCTCGTTGTACTCCGAGCGAGAAACGGCTATGGCCCGGAAAGAAACGATAAGGGTATTCCCGTTCGAATTCTGCCATTGCACGATCTATTCGCATCAAGCAAGAATGCGGATGACGAGTTTCCCGACGATCGAAGTCGAGCCTGTGGAACGAATCGCCAAGATCGATTGAACCGCCCACCCCGCGCTCTGGCGACGCTGCCCGTGCGTGATACAGTTCTCTAACCATCCCCCCGATGCGGGAGTGAATTCTGATGCAGCGCCCGAACCCCGGTGACCCGTTCCTGCCGGCCCCCGCGCCGAACGGCCACCCGATGACCGGCGGGTTCGGCGCGCCCCCGCAGACCGGCGGCTTTCCCGGCCAGTTCCCGGCCAGCCCGTTCGCCGTCGCCAACCCGACCGCGCCGGGCACCGGCCGCCGGTCGCTGCCCACCATCGCCGAGTTGTTCCACTCGTTCAAGCGGCGGTGGGTGCTGGTGCTGATGGTCGGCGGACTGCTGGGCACCATGTTCGCGGCCGGCGTGTGGATGGCCCTGCCGTCCGGCAAGCACCAGGCGCGGGCGCTGATCCAGATGCACGCCGAGTCGCCGAACTTGGTCAGCCGCGGTGGGGGTGACTATCGGGAGAGTGAGTTCGACCGGTTCAAGCAGAGCGAACTGGCGACGATGAAGACCAAGGGGTTCCTCACCACCGTGGCGGGCCACGAAGCCGTCTCGCGTCAGCCGCTGATTCAGATGGCCGAGGACAAGGCTCGGGCCATCGAAGGACTCATGAGCATCAAGGAGGAGTCGTCGGAGATCCTGTCGGTCATGATGAACGGCGACGACGCCGTCCAACTCAAGGCGATCCTGACCGGGTTCGTCGAGACGTACCTGAACCAGGCGCGGGACGCCCAGCAGGAGGAGCGGAAGCGGAGTCTCGAGGAGATCAAGGCGAAGCTGGAGAAGGCGGAGAAGCAAGTCGCCGTCGAGCGGGAAAAATTGGTGAAGAACGCGAAGGAGAAAGGGGCGGCCCTGAACGAGAGCGGCGTCCGGGAGATGTTCCTCCAGCAAGGCATCCTCTCCCTCGGACAGAAGTTGGAGCAGTTTACCGAAGAGCAGACGAAACTCCGACTTCAGTTGGCTCAACTGAAGGCGGAGGGGCGAACCGGCATGTACGTGGTGGACATGGAGCGGGTGACGGCGGCCCTCGTCGATCACCCGAAGTTGGCCGACGCCCAGGAGAAGGTGGACCGCTCCCGCGCCGACTTGGCGGCGTTCGCGAAAGCGCTGCTACCCGGCGCGCCGAGGCTCGCCGAGGCCGAGCAACAACTGGCCGCCGCCCAGCGGACACTGGACCGGCAGCGGAAGGAACTCGCCGACGCCACCGTCGCCGAGTTGAAAGCCGCCCGCCGGGACTCCCTCAGCACCGACATCGGCAAACTGGAAGGCTCACTGGAGATCGTGACCGGGCAGATCGTCGATACCGAGAAGCGGAAGGGCCAACTTGAGGACAACGCGCGGAAGGCGGTCGAGGGGGGGGTCGATCAGTTCAACGTGAAGAACGACCTGAAACCGCTCGTCGATCAGCGGGACCGACTTTCGACCCAGATGATGCAGCTCGAACTCGAGGAGGGCAACCGGAAGTTGCGGGTCGAGCTGAAGGAAGGGGCGCAGGTGTACCTGAACTACAACCTGAAGCAGAAGATGGTGCTGGCGGCCGGGGCCGGGGTCGTCGGGCTGCTCGGCGTCATGCTCCTCATCTCCTACCTGGAGTGGCGGAACCGCCGCGTGGACGGCGTCGATCAGGTGGTGTCCGAACTCGGCATGCGGGTGATCGGCACCATCCCGGCGTTCCCCAGCCGGGCCAGCCTGCGGTCCGGCGACGCCGGCCAGAACCAGAACTGGCGGTTCATCCTGAACGAGAGCGTGAACAGCACCCGCACCATGCTGCTGCACACCGCCAAGACGCAGCAGATGCAGGTCATCATGGTGACCAGTGCCATGCAGGGCGAGGGCAAGACGAGCCTGTCCAGCCAGCTCGCCACCAGCATGGCCACCGCCGGCCTGCGGACGCTCATCCTCGACTTCGACCTCCGCAACCCGTCGATGCAGAAGCTGTTCGACGTACAGGTGGCCCCCGGCTGCTGCGAGGTGCTGCTGCAAGAGGTGGACGTGTCCGACTGCGTGCAGCCGACGACCGTGCCGAACCTGTGGATCATCCCCGCCGGCCAGTGCAATCACCGGGTCATCGCCGCGCTCGCCCAGGGGCACCCGCTGGAGCAACTGTTCAACCGCCTCCGCGGGCAGTTCGACATCATCGTCGTGGACTCGTGCCCGATCCTGCCGGTCGCCGACTCGCTACTGGTCGCCCAGCACGTGGACGGGGTGGTGTTCAGCATCCTACAAGACGTCAGCCAACTGCCGAAGGTGATGGACGCCTCCGAGCGGCTGGTGCAGTTGAACATCGCGCTCCTCGGGGCGGTGGTGAACGGCATCAAGCCGGACATCCAGGCCTACGGGTATAACTACGTCAAGCAGTTGCCGGCGTGACCGAGTTTTGTTAGGCCTTCGGCGGGTGAAACGGTCCCCGGTTGGGGCACGAATCCGGGGGGACATCCGTCGTTCCCGTGATTCGTTTCCGGTTCGGTAGTCGGCCGGAAGTCCTTGCCGGGCCTGAGTCGTCTCAACTGGCGCAGTCGTCTCGCGGAGGGTGGGGGTTTCGGTGAGACGACTCCGCCCCACCACCGGGGAGTTTTACTTCCCCCGAACGCCTGAGCCCGCCGCGCGAGCAAGGGGCGTGAGGCTGTGGGGGACACGGTGACAACTGGCCCAGAAGTGGTTCGCCCCTGGCGCGCGCGGCGGGCTAACAAGACACCGGGAACACCCATGAGCCACACGACCGTCATCGTCGCCAGCGTGCTCGGCCTGTTGGCGGTCGGGGTGGCGAGCGTGTTCACCCTGCCGGCCGGGGCGGAGTCCGCGCGGCAGGCCCAGGCGCGGCTGGACGCCGTGCCGCTGGACCTGCCCCCGTGGGTGGGGGCGGACGTGCCGGCCACCGAGCAGTGGACCAAACACATGGCGGTGGCCGAAGCCGACGCCGCCATCAACCGGCACTACACGCACGCGACGACGAAACAGGTGGTGGCCGTGTCGATCTTGTACGGGAACCAGGGGGCCATGTGTGCCCACGACCCGAACACCTGCTACGCCGGCAGCGGGTACGCCCCCGCCGGCGGCGCGACCCGGCAAGAGTTCCCCGCCGCCGGTTCGGCCCTGTGGCTCCGTCGGTTCGAGAAGGCCGCGCCGACACCGGAAGGGTTGGACGTGTGCTGGGGGTTCACCGCCGACGGCGGGTGGGCCGCTCCCGAAACACCCCGGATGGCCTACGCCGGCCGGAGCATGCTGTACAAGTTGTACGCGCAAGTCGGCGTCCCGGTCGGCGTCCACAGGCGCGACGCCGACAACCCGCTGCGGGAGTTCCTGACCGCGTTCCTGCCGAAGTTGAGGGTCGCCCTGACGGCCGAGTGATCGGTTCACCCGGCGGTCGCCCTCGCCCACCCCTCACCCCCGCACGGCCATCGTTCACGCCACCACGCCCGGTGCCATCCGCCCGATGACGCCCCCAGACCCGCCCGACCCACCCGCGACCGAGCGGTGGGACGAAGTGGACTGGCTGCCGGCGCACGTCCGCCTCCGCCTCGACCCGCCGATGGGGTGGTACGCCGCGATGAAGCCAGCGGCGGAAATCGGAGCCGCCGCGCTGATGCTGCCGCTCGCCCTGCTGGCCGTCGCCGCCGCGTGGGTCCTCGTCCGCGTCACGTCGCGGGGGCCGGGGTTCTACTTCCAGACCCGCCTCGGGCGGCACGGCCGCGCGTACCGCATCGTCAAGCTCCGCACCATGTACCACTCCCAGGCGGTGGCCGGGAATATCGAGTGGGCGAAGAAGAACGACGGCCGCATCACCCCGGTCGGCAAGGTGCTCCGCCTGCTGCACATCGACGAGCTGCCGCAACTGTGGAACGTCCTCACCGGCGAAATGAGCCTCGTCGGCCCGCGCCCAGAGCGGCCGGAAGTGATCGCGTCCAAGGGGCTGCGGAACCAGGTGCCGGGGTACGACCTCCGCACCGCCGTCCGCCCCGGCGTCACCGGCCTGGCGCAAGTGCAACTGCCCGCCGACTCCGACGGCCTGAGCGTCCGACACAAGGTGTATTACGACCTGTACTTCCTGATGAACCGCTCGTTCGGCCTCGACGTGCGGCTGTGCATGGCCACCGCCCTGAAGGCGTTCCTCGGCCCGACCGCCCTCCGCCGGCTGCTGTTCCTGCCCTCCCGTGAGCAGGTCGTGGCCCAGGTGCTGGAACTGGTGAACCCCTCCCCCGCCACCGGTGCCAGCACCGACACTCCGCCGTCGAAGCCCGCGCCGACGACCGCATGACCGCGCGGGAAACTCTCAGCATGACTGCCGCGCCGCGGGTGCTTTACCTCACCCATCGGGTGCCGTTCCCCCCGGACAAGGGCGACCGCATCCGCAACTACCACGTCCTCCGCGAACTAGCGAAGCGGGGCCGCGTCTGGCTGGCCTGTCTCGCCGACGAACCGGTGCCCGACCCCACCCGCGCCGCGCTCACCAAGCTATGCGAGCGGGTCGCCGTCGTTCCCGTCAGTGGAAAGCGGCGGTGGCTGCGGGCCGGGTGGTCGCTGCTCGTCGGTCGAAGTTTGACCGAAGGGGCGTTCCGCGAGCCGGAGTTGGACACGACGTTATCGGCGTGGGTGCCGGAGGCCGGGTTCGCGGCGGCAGTGGTGTCGGCATCCAGTCTCGCCCCGTACCTGCGGCGGAACGGCCTGGAGAAGTTGCCCGGCATCGTGGACCTCGTGGACGTAGACTCGCAGAAGTGGCTCGACTTCGCCGCGTCCGCCAAGCCGCACAAGCGGTGGCTGTACAAGCTGGAAGGCCGGCGGGTGCGGAAACTGGAACGGAAGTTGGCCGAAACGGCGAAAACCGTCACCATCGTCAGCCGGGCCGAATGCGACGTGTTCGACTCGTTCACCCGCCCCGGCCGGGGCACCGTCGCCACCAACGGCGTCGATCTGGACTACTTCCGCCCGCAACCGGACACGCCGACCGTGCCGGCGTGCGCGTTCGTCGGGGCGATGGACTACCTGCCGAACGTGGACGGGGCGGTGTGGTTCGCCCGCGACATCTGGCCGCGGATTCGGGACAAATACCCGACCGCCGAGTTCCGCGTGATCGGCCGCAAGCCCGCTCCGGCGGTGGCGAAGTTGGCGGAACTTCCCGGCGTGGTCGTGACAGGATCGGTGCCAGACGTGCGGCCGTTCGTGGCGAGCGCGGCCGTGGCCGTGTGCCCCATCCGCATCGCGCGGGGCTTGCAAAACAAGGTGCTGGAAGCGATGGCGATGGCGAAGCCGACCGTCGCCGCGCCCGCCGCCATCGCCGCCCTGGGGGTGACGGTGGGCACGCACGTGCTTTCGCCGACGACGCCCGACGACTGGGTGCGGGACGTGTGCGAGTTGTTCGACAACCCGACGCGAGGCGAACAACTCGGTCGCGCCGCCCGCGAGTATGTGGAAGGACACCACCACTGGGACCGCTGCCTGAAACCGCTGATGGACGCCGTGTTCTCGGCCACGCCTCCTGCCGTGAGCTAACCTTCGCCCATGACCTCCACCGCCCACCGCCGAACCGCTCGCGCCACCGCCCCGGTGGTGTTCGACACGCGCGTCGTCACCGGGTCGGGCGGCGGGCCGGACAAGACCATCCTGAACTCGCCCCGGTTCCTCGAACCGCTCGGCTACCAGATGCTGTGCGGCTACCTGCACCCGCCGGGAGACCCCGGTTTCGCGGAGATCGAGCGGAAGGCGGCGAAGTACAACGCCCCGCTCATTTCCATCCCGGATCGCGGGCCGTGGGACTGGCGGGTGATTTCCGCCGTGCTCCGCGAGTGCAAGCGGCACCACGTCGCCATCTGGCACGGGCACGACTACAAGACGAACGCCCTCGGCCTGCTGCTGAAGCGGTTCTGGCCGATGCGGATGGTCACGACCGTCCACGGGTGGGTGCGGCACACGGCCCGCACGCCGCTGTACTACCGCATCGATCAACTCTGCCTGCCCCGGTACGAGAAGGTGATTTGCGTCTCGGACGACCTGTACGAGTTGAGCCGCAAGGCCGGGGTGAAAGCGGCCAACTGCGTGCTGATCGAGAACGGCATCGACACCGAAGAGTACACCCGGCGGAAGACGGTCGCCGCCGCGAAGGTCGCGCTCGGCATCCCCACGAGTGATTTGCTCGTCGGCGGCGTCGGTCGGCTCTCACCGGAGAAGGGGTTCGACCTGCTCATCCGCGCGGTCCACGCGCTGCGACAATCAGGAATGCCCGTGCGGGCCGTGATCGTGGGCGAGGGCGACGACCGCCCCCGGCTCGAAGCGCTCGTCGCCGAACTCGACCTGACCGGCGTCGTGACGTTGCCCGGCTGGCAGTCGGACGTGCGGGGTTGCTTCGAGGCGATGGACGTGTTCGGCCTGAGTAGCCTGCGGGAAGGGCTGCCGAACGTCCTTCTGGAGGCGATGGCCTTGGAAGTGCCGTGCGTCGCCACCCGCATCGCCGGCGTCCCGAAACTGATCGCCGACGGCGCGGACGGACTCTTGGTGCCCGCCGGCGACCTGCCCGCTCTGACCGCGGCACTCCGCCGGCTACTGGCCGACCGGCAACTGTGGGAACGCTGCCGCGCCGCCGCCCGTCAGACCATCGAGACGCGGTACAGCTTCGCCGGCCGCATGGCCAAGCTCCGCGACCTGTACGATGCGCTGCTCGGCGGTTCATGACCGGCGAACCGAATGACCTCGAAACAGGAAGCCATGATTCGCCCGATGAGTCCTCCCGCCGAACCCGCCGTCGCGGTCCACGTCCACACCGGGCGGTCTCTGGCCGACCGGCTGCCGGCGCTGACGCGGTTCGCGCTAGCCGGTGGCCCGGCCCCGCTCAGCCGGCACCCGGCGTGGCTGCCCGTCCTCCGCGACGGCCTCGGCCACGAAGTGTACGGGCTGGAAGCCCGTGCGCCGTCCGGCGAACCGTGCGGGTTCCTGCCGCTGGCGTTCGTCGGGTCGCTCCTGTTCGGCCGGTTCCTCGTCAGTCTGCCGTACCTGAACAGCAACGGGGTGATCGCCGCGTCACCGGATGTGCAGACGGCACTGGTCACGCGGGCGGTGGAACTGGCCGACGAGTTGAACGCCAAGCACCTGGAACTGCGACACGAGTCGCCGGTCGAACATTCGGCTCTGAACGGCCGGATGACCTCGAAGGTTCACATGCGAATGCCCTTGCCGGGGTCCGTCGAGGCGGTGTGGAAAGGGTTCGACACCAAGGTCCGCAATCAGGTCCGCAAAGGGGAGAAAAGTCAGCTCACGGTGGCCTGGGGCGGTGAGGAGTTGCTGCCCCCGTTCTACGCGGTGCTGAGCCACAACATGCGCGACCTGGGCACCCCAGTGTACGGGCAGGCGCTGTTCCGCGCCATCCTGCGGACGTTCCCCGCCGACGCCGAGTTGTGCGTCGTCCGCTGTGGCGACACGCCCGTGAGCGCCGCGCTGCTGCTGCACGGACCGGGGGTGACGGAAGTTCCGACGGCCTCCTCGCTGCGAGAATACAATTCCACCTGCGCCAACATGTTAATGTACCGCAACCTGATCGAGCGGGCGGTGTCACGCCGGCAAGTAACATTCGACTTCGGGCGGTCCACCGCCGACGGCCCGACGTTCAAGTTCAAGAAGCAGTGGGGCGCGGTGCCGCACGCGGCGACGTGGCAATACCACTTGCGGGCGGGCGAACTCGGCGAGATGCGGCCGGACAACCCGCGGTACCTGAAGATGATCCGCCTGTGGCAGCGGTTGCCGGTTCGCCTGACGCGGTACCTCGGCCCGGCCATCGTCCGCGGCATCCCGTGATTCCGCCGCCGCCGCAATCCGCCGTGTGGGCTGTCAATGCGCGTCCGAACGGCAGCATTCACGCCCGACCCGCAGGCGGGATTTTATCGATTCCGATTTGCCCGGTGTGCCGAGTGTGACTTACAGTTCTCTTGTCGGCGGGTGCCCCCAAGCCCCCCGCCGACACCCCCTCCGGCCCCTCCGCCGCACCGTGTACCCCCGCCCGCTCCGCCGTCGGAGCGTTCCGGTACTCCGCCTCGTTGTCGGTTCGGCGTGCGCCCCCGCGCCCGACCGCGGAGACGTGTCGATGTCGTTCCACCGCCGTTTGCTCCTGATCGCCGCCGACACCCGGTTCGCGCAACTGGTGCAGACGCACACGCACAAGACGTTCCTGCTCACCGCCTCGGTGGCGGCGTTCGACGACCTCCCACAGGTGATCCGCCGGGACACCGACGGGGTCCTGCTGTTCCTGGCGTCCGACCCGGCCGACGCCGACCGGATCGACGCCGCCGTCCGCGAACTGCGCCTGCAACAGATGCCGGCCCGCCTGGCGGTGCTGTCCACGGACACGTTCACCCAGTCGCGGCGGATCGACGCGCTGGCCCCGTTCCTGGACGCCAACTTCGTCTGGCCGGGGCACCTCCGCGAGTTCAACATGTGGGTGCGGAAAGTGGTGACGCCCGGCCGCCCGTTCCCGGACCCGACCGCCGAGACGGTGGCCGACCGCATCCGCAGCCGGCTGCTGGCGCTGACCCCGTCCCTGGCCGGCATGGCCGAGCAGTTGGAGATCGCCGCCACCCACGACGTGACGGTGCTGATCGAAGGGGAGACGGGCACCGGCAAGACGCACCTGGCCCGGCTCATCCACGACTGCTCCCCCCGCGCCGCTCACCGCTTCATGGCGGTCGGCTGCGGGGCGCTCTCCGGCAACCTGATCGCCAGCGAGTTCTTCGGCCACGTCAAGGGCGCGTTCACCGGGGCCGACGTGTCCAAGTTGGGCAAGTTCGCCGCCGCCGGCGAGGGCACCCTGCTGCTGGACGAGATCGACACCTTGGCCCTGGACCAGCAGGCGAACCTGCTGCGGGTGATCGAGACCGGCGAGTTCGAGCCGGTCGGCGGGAACGAGACGCACCGCTCGCAGGCCCGCGTCATCGCCGCCACCAACTGGAACCTGGCCGAGGCGGTCGAGCGGGGCACCTTCCGCAGCGACCTGTACTACCGCCTGCACGTGCTGTCGTTCCGCCTGCCGCCGCTGCGGGAGCGGCCGCAAGACATCCCGCCGCTGGTGCGGGGCATGGTGGCCAAGTACGGCACCAAGTTCGGCAAGCGGATCGTCACCGTCCACGCCGAGGCGATGCGGGCGCTGGAACTGTTCCCGTGGCCGGGCAACATCCGACAACTGGAGAACGTCCTCCAGCAGGCGGTGCTGAGTTGCAACGGCGACGAATTGAGGTTGCCGCACCTGCCGCCGATGGTGCATACTCTCCAACCCGAGTGCGCCGCCTCCTCCCCGTCCGCGCCGCTCGGGTCGCTGGTCCACAACCGCGAGACGACCGAGCGGGCGGCCATCCTGCGGGCGCTGGAAAAGGCCGGGTTCAGCCGCACCCGCGCGGCCGCCGCCCTGGGGGTGAGCCGGGTGACGTTGTACAAGAAGATGCGGAAGTACGGGCTGCTGACGAAAGCCGTCCCGGTCGTGACGACCGGCGAGTACGTCGGCCGCTGACGGGGTTTTCAACACTCTCTCTCCCTCCCCGCCGCGCGACGGACCGCCGGTGGGGTCTGTTCGTTGACCGGGGTCCGCTCATCCCCTCGGAGGACGACCGCATGGCCGCCGAACCGGAACTGCACTACCTGCACAAGCCGACCCAGGCGCGGCCACTGCCGCCCGGCATCGAGTTCCTGACCGTCCAGGAGTTCCTCGCCGACGAGCCGGCGTGCACGCTGCTCTGGGAACTCATCGACACGCAATTCCGCACCCGCTCCAAGTTCCTCGCCATCTGGTCCGCCGTCCGGTTCGTGTGCGCCCACCGCGACGCCGACGGCACCCTCGACGGCGCGCTCCTGGTGACGGCCCCGGTCAACTGGCAGATCGATTATGTCGTTGTCCGCCCGGACAGCCGCGGGCAGGGGATCGCGTCAAAGTTGGTGACGGCCACTCTTGGGCAGGCGTATTTACATCGCGCGCCCTACGTCATGCTGACCAGCAAGGAGTCCCTCCGCCCGCTCTACGAGAGCTGCGGGTTCGCGGTCGTGTGGTCGCCGGTCGCGGCGACGGTGTGACGGCATTTTTTGTCCCCCCCTCCCCTGGCGGGAGGGGGGGAGGGGGAATTGGAGTCGCCAACCCCCTCCCCCCTAACCCCCCTCCCGCCAGGGGAG
>JBBRUO010000087.1:0-14399 GCA_038247725.1 Gemmatales bacterium | reverse complement strand
GCCGAGCGGGAGGCCCGCATCCTCGCGGCCCACCAGTTGAGCGAGAAGTCCTTCGACGGGTTCGGCAAACTGATGGGCGGCACCCGCCGGCACAACCTCATCTACCTGGACGACCTGACCGCCGACTGGACCGCCGACGGGTTCCGGCTGGCCTTCACCCTGCCCAGCGGCTGTTATGCGACGGTGCTACTCCGCGAGGTGATGAAGGCCGCCAGCGACGAGGACGACGAACCGCCGGAAGAGTGACGATGACCACACTTCAACTGGACTCTACCCGCGTCTGGCTGCTGACCGATGCCGACCCGCTGCCGGGGTGGGTGGACGCCGACGCGCTCGCGCCGGACGAAGTGGCTCGCCTCGCCCGCACCCGCCACCCGGCCGCCCGTGAGCACTTTCGTCGCGGCCGGCTGACGGTGCGGTCCCTGCTGGCCATGACACTCGGCTGTCACCCGCGCGAGGTGGTGTTCACGGTCTCCCCCGACGGCAAGCCGGAGGTGCCGGGCGTCCACTTCAACGTGTCGCACACGGCCGGGCTGGTGGCGGTGGCCGTCGGGCCGGTGCCGGTGGGCATTGACGTGGAGGCGGCCGACGCCGGGCGGGACGTGGTCGGGCTGGTGAACCGCTTCTTTGCCGCCGAGGAACGGGAGCAGTTCGCCCGCCTGCCCGAACCGCTCCGCCCGCCGGCTTTCCTGCGCGGGTGGACGTGCAAGGAGGCGCTGCTCAAAGGCATCGGCAGCGGCGTCCGCGACTTGCAAAATTGCGCCGTCTGCCTGGACCCCGACCAGCCGCCCCGCGTGTTGCGAAGCCCGGTGCCGGGGTGGAAGCTCACGACGTGGGCGGAGGGCGAAATTGGCGTCGCGGTGGCTGTCGGTGGCGAACTCACTTCTTCCGCTTGAGACGCGCGAGGGCGTCCTGGGCCAGCTTGGTGGGCGGGGCGTTGTCGTCGCCGAGGGACAGCGTTTCCAGCAGTTTGACCGCGTCCGGGGTGGCGACGAACTCCAGCACGCCGATCGCGCGGCCGGCACGAACCCACGTCGGCGGCGGCGGCAGCTTCTCGATCACCGTCGGCGTCAGTTCCAGCGGCTTGCCGTCGATGATGATGTCGATCTTCCCGCCGCCACTCCGCACCGACACGCTCCGCCCGGTGATGACCGGTTTCTCCGGCGTTGCTGCGTTCGCCTTGTCGGACAACTCGTAGGCGGCGATGCGGCCGAGCAACTTCGTCAGCCGCGCCTTGGCTTCCGCGCTCGTCACTTCCTTCTGGGCCGCTTCCAGTTCCTGCTTCACGAACTTGCCGAGGTACTCCAACTCGGTTTGAGCGTCGTCGCGGGTGGCATAGTCCTTGCTCCCGAGGTCCGCCACCAGTTTGGCGATTCGCTTCGGTTCCGCCTTCAGCGGAAACAGTTTGGCGGACAGGAACGCGACCCCTTCCTTCGGCTGGCTCGCGATCAGGCAGACGGCGCGGGCCGCCTTGGATTCGTCCGCCGAGAGCAGGTCTTGCCAGGCGGCGGGGAGCGGCGACTCCTGCGCGACGGCGAAGGCGGGCACGACGAGGAGCAGGAGCGCGGCACGGAAGGTGGGCATGGGAGCGGTTCCGGAAGGACGACCGAGGGAGCCGCCATTGTACACGACAAACGCCGCCCGCCGCGCCGGGACTCGGAGTCCGGGCGCGGCGGGCGGTGGGGTGGTTGAAGTAGGCCGTCCGATTACTTGTCCAGCACCAGCAACTTCACGCCGAGGAACACCAGCCCGGCGAGGACGGCGGCGGCGGCGATCAGCCCGATCATGCCGATCGGCGACTTCTTCCCCTCCGACGGCTCGCCGCCGATCCAACTGGCGGACACCCTGCTGGGGTCGAACGCCTTCGGGCGGCCCTTCGGGCTGGCCGGCGTCAGTTCGATCTCGTCCGCCATCTCCGGCTCGTCCGGCTGGAAGTGCTGCATGTTGGCCCGGCCGGGGACGATCAAGCGGGGCGGAATGGGCGACGCGGCGGGGGCCGGCGTGGTCGGCTGCGGGGCGACGAAGCGGGCCGGGGCCGCCGTCGGCCGGGTGGGGCGGGCGGGCGGGGGTGTCTGCGCCGGCGGGGCGAATCGCGACCCGCCGCCGGAGCGACCCGCCGGCGCGGGCGGCAGGCCGGTCATGCCACCACTGCTCAGGCCCCGACGACTGCCCGACCCGACGGCGGCCATGGCCGGCGCGGCGGCGACGGCCCCGGCCAACTCGCCCAGGTACGGCTCCAGCGCCTCGACCACCTCGTCCATCCCCTGGTAGCGGTCCTCGGGTTTCTTCGCCATCAGCCGGTCGATGACCACCTCGAACCCGTCCTGGCACTCCGGGGCGAACTCGCGGACCGGCGTCGGCTGCTTCGTCTGGTGGGCCATCATCTTCTCGACGGCCGACCCTTCCGGGAACGGCACCCGCCCGGTCAGGCAGAAGTACAGGGTGCAGCCGAGGCTGTACTGGTCGCCGGCCGGGGTGCGGTTGGTCGGGTCCATGACGCTTTCCGGGCTGGTGCAGTCCAGCCCGCTGGTCAGGGTGTTGGCGGTGGACATGGTGTCCACCAAGGACTCACCTTCGTTCTCCACCAGCAGGCTGCCGATGCCGAAGTCGAGGAGGCGGGCCTGCCCGTCCGACCCGACCATCACGTTGGACGGCTTCACCAGGCCGTGGAAGATGCCGTTCGTATGGGCCGAGTGGATGCCCTGGGCGATCTGCACGCCGATCATCGCCGCCTGCTCGCCGGACAGCCGGCCGTTCTGCTGTACCATCGCCTCCAGCGTCTGCCCTTCGGCCAGCGGCCACACCAGGTAGTGCAGACCGCCGGCGGTGCCCACGTCCACGAACGGCACCACCGCCTCGTGGCTGAACTGGCCGAAGCTCCGCACCTGGCGGCGGGCCAGGCGGACGTTCCACATGCTCCGCCGCGGCAGCACCTTCACCGCGTACTCGCCGGCGTCGTTCTTCGAGCTGGCCTTGAACACCTGGCCCATGCTCCCCTGGCCGATGGCGTCGAGCAGCACGTACGGCCCGAGCACGAGGCCGGCCGACTTGCCGTTCAGGATCCGCTCGGCCTGGAAGCCGGTCAGGCTGCCCTGCTTCACCAGGTACTCGGCCAGCGCCGGGGCTTCCGCCCGCGGGTTCCGCTTCAGGAACTCGGACACCAGTTGGTCCAGTTGCCCGCGGTCGATGAGCGAGCTGCGGCGGAGGTCCCAGACGAACCACTCGCACGCGCCCAGGTCGTTCGTTACCATCGCTCGGCACCCTTGGGGGTTCGTATCGCACCGCGCCGAGACCGGTCGGGGCGGGGGCGGATCGGACGGGGAATCGTGGTCGGCCGGTCACGGATCACCCAACACTAGGTCACCGCCGGGAGGTGTCAAACCGGCGGCCGACGTTTTCACCCGCCACGGCAACCGCTATCCTGGGATGAACGCGGTGTAAACCCGCCTCCGCCGGGGGCCGCCTCCCCGCCGACCGTCGGTTCGCCCGTCGCCGCCCCGGCGAGTGTGCCCCGCCCCGAAATATTCGCCCCGAGACCATCCCACCATGGCCACGTCCGCCTCTCCCAGCCCCTATGACAACTGCCCGTGCGGCAGCGGCAAGAAGTTCAAGTGGTGCTGCGCCGCCTACTGGGACAAGATCGAGACGGGGTTGGACCTGTACCAGCAAGGGCAGGTGGAGTCCGCCCTGCGGGTGCTGGACGGGGCCTGCAAGGAGATGCCCCGGCAGCCGCAGGTGTGGGGGTTCTACGCCCACGTGCTGTTCCGCGAGGGGCGGATGGACGACGCCGAGGCGGCGGTGGCGAAGGCGTTCGAGGCGGACCCGAACTTCGCCATGGGGCACCTGCTGCGGGGGCTATTCCGGCAGTCCGAGGGGGAGATCATCGGGGCGCTGCTGCTGTACCGCAAGGCGGCCGACGCCTACCCGCCGGAGGCGCACGAGCAGCTCGCCCAGGTGTACGAGATGATCGCCCGGAACGAGCTGATGCTCGGCCGGCCGGTGGCCGCGCGGGCGGCGCTGGAGCGGGCGGTGCGGTACTCGCCCGGCGACGAAGAGGCACGGGCGCAATACGAGGGGCTGTTCGGGGACGACGCGCGGATGCCCGAGTGCGCCCGACGCCGGTACGCCTTCCGGCCGACCGCCAAGCCGGTGACGGTCCCCCCGCAGGCCCGCTTCAGCGACGCCCGCGCCGCCTACGAGCAACTGACGGCCGAAGTGCCGACCGACCCGGCCGCGTGGTTCAACCTGGGCCTCGTCCGCGCGTGGCTCGGCGACCAGGGGCCGGCCCTGGAGGCGCTGGATCAGTCCGTCGAGTTGGAGTACGACGACGCCCGCGCCGAGGAGACCGCCGCGCTGGCCGAGGTGCTCAAGTGCGGGCACGGGATGGAGGCCGAATCGGACTACGTCGAACACCGCTCGTACATGCAGATCCGCGACGCGAACGCGGTGCTCCAACTGCTGCAAACCTGGGAGCAGGAACGCCGCATGATCGGCGCGCAGTCGGACGAGTCCGGCCAGTCGTTCGGGTGCATGGTGTGCGAGGAGCTGCCCAACCTGTTCGACACCGGCACCACCACCGCCAAGGTGACGGCCAACCTGCACATCGCCAACGGCGTCATGCGGGTGTGGCACGCCAACAAGGAGTCGCTCGCGAACGTCGTGCGGGAGATCCGCGACCGCCTGCAACTGGCCGTCGGCGAGCCGGTCGAGGGGACCGGGCCGGGGCAGTTCGCCGACATCGTTCAGGAGGCGATGGCGTACCCGATCCGGGTGGCGGACGTGGACGACGCCGAGAAGAAGATGAAGGAGTACGCCGAGCGGTTCTTCGATAACGAGTGGGTGAACCGCCCGCTGAAGGCGCTGCGCGGGGTCCGCCCGCTCGACGCCGGCGGCAGCAAGCTGATGCGGAAGAAGCTCCTCGGCGTCGTCAAGTTCGTGCAGGACTGCCTCGTCGGCGCGGTGCCCCGACGGGCGCGGGGCGAGGTGGCGGTGCCGATGAACGTGTACGACTTCGACCGCCTCCGGCACAAGCTGGGCGTCGAGAAGCAGACCTCCGACGGCCCGCCGGCCGAGCTGGTGAACGCCGCCAACGCCGCCGCGACACCGGCCGCCCCCGCCGCCCCGACCCCGCCGGCGAAGAAAGACTTCGGCGCGATGAGTGCCTCCGACCTCGGCCTGCTGAAGGCGGACGAGTTGAGTGCCACGGAACTCGAGGAGGCGGTGAAGGCCGCGCTCAAGTTGGACGCGCGGGAGTTGGCCGTCGCCTTCGCGAAAGCCGCGATTGCCAAGCCCGCCGACGCCGCCAAGCCCGACCGGTACGCACTGTACCTGTGCGCGATCCAGGGGGCCATTGCCGAGAACGATCACGCGGCGGCGTTGAAGTTGGCCGAGGGCGGGGCGGCCTACGACGCCGAACACAACGACGGCAAGCGGGCCAACGAGTTCGGTGTCCGCAAGGGGCAACTGCTGGCGAAGACCGGCGACATCGACGCGGCCGTCGCCGCGTTCGACGCGCTGATCGACCGCAACCCGGACGAGCACCGGTACACCGTGACCGCCGCCGAGACGATGCTGAGCGCGCGGCAGAACGAGAAAGCGCTGCTGTTCGCGGAGCGGGGGCTGGAGAAGGCCCGCGAGTCCGGCAACCGCGACCTCGAAGGCGCGTGCCTGGAACTGGCCGAGGCGGCGAAACGGGGGAAGTGAGTGTTCACCCGCTCCCGTTGGTCGCGGCGACGACAAGGCTGTCGTCGCCGCGTTCGACTCCAACTCGCCCCGCCAGAACCACCACTTCCTGCGCGCCCTTCCGCTTCCGCGTGAATAACCCCAGTAGCGGTTTCTCCACCCAGCGGTGCAGCAGCACGCCACCGCCGACGCACACCAGTGTCATCATCCCCAGCCAAGCGAGGTGCGGCAGCAACTTGTGGTCCCACCACTTGGCGGACCAGTCGTGCAGCAGCGACCCGACCGGCGCGTGCCACAGGTAAATCGAGTACGAGGCGTCGCCGATGCGTTGCAGCCAGCGGGGGAACACCCACCCGCCCCGCCGTTCGACGGCGACCATCCCGTAGACGATCAGCGCCGCCGCCGGGCCGAACACGAACACCCGCAGCAGCGGGTTCATCCCCATCTCGTATGGCATCTTCGCGGTGTTGAACACCGGCACCCACGCCGCCGCCCACACCACCCCGAGTACGACCGCCGCGCGGCCGAACCGCGTCACGCCCATTCGCAAGACGCCTGCGATCCCGCAGCCGAGCAGGAACTCCCAGACGTGCGGGTTCACCGCGTGTCGCACCACGGCGTACCCGGACAGGTTCAGCCAACCGGTCGTGGCCGCGACGATTCCCACGCCCACCGCCCAGGCGACGAACAGCCACGGCGCGACCCGCCGGGGCAACAACAGCAACAACCCGAACGCGAAGTAGAACAGCAACTCGTAGGGCAGTGTCCAGGCGACGGGGATGTACAGGTTCGGCGCGTTCGGCGGCCAGAGCGTCAGCCACGTCGCCCAGCGGCCGAAGCGGTCGCCGTCGGCGGGTGGCGGCGCGGACCCGGTGGCCTCGAACAGCACCACCGCGAGCAGCATCATCACCCAGAACGTCGGGTAAATGCGCCACGCGCGGCGGAACAGGTAGCCGGGCAGCTTCGCCGGTCGGCCGACGGCGTTCCATTGCGTGTGCGCGATCAGGAACCCGGAGAGCACGAAGAACAGATCGACCCCGGCGTAGCCGAACCACAACAGCGGCGACAGCAGCGGCCGCGAGATGCCGTAGTGCGACTCCCAGATGCCGAGGTGGATGCCGAACACCATCAGGCAGGCGACGCCGCGGAGGGCTTGCAGGTTGTGGAGCGTCGGCCGCACGGGGAATCGCCCTCCGACTTGCCGGACAACGGGACGGCGGAGTGATAACCCGAATCGTCGTCGGCCGGCAAGCCGAGGTGCGGTACAATCGCCGGCAGCCCCATTCCCCCGCGCAAGGCCCCGCCATGTCCGCGAAGTTCCCCTTCGCCGTCGCCGCCGTCCTCTTGACGTTCGCGGCCGCGCCCGCCGCCGACCCCAGCTACGCGAAGGAGGTGCGGCCGTTCCTCGTCAAATACTGCGTCGAGTGCCACACCCTCAAGCAGGCCAAGGCCGGGTACAACTTCGACGAGTTCGCCGGACTGACGAAAGTCGGCAAGAACGGCGCGACGGTGGTGCGAGGTGACGCCGACAAGAGCCTGCTGGGCAAGGTGCTGGGCGGGAAGGGGAAGGTGATGCCGCCGAAGAAGTACCCGTGGCAGCCGACGAAGGAGGAAGCCGTCGTGGTGCTGGCGTGGCTGCGGGCGGGTGGCAAGGACGACACCGGGAAGCAGTGACCCTTCCCCCGGCATTCGTTGTCCGTGTGATAAACTCGCCGGTATCCCCACGCCCGGAGTCGCCCCGTGGCCGACCGCAAGACGCCGCCGCTGATCGACCTCGCCGCCGTCGCCGTTAGCCCGGCGCTCATCATGCTGATGGTCGGCAGCCTCGTCTTCTTTCTCATCGAAGTGCTGTACGGCGGGCAGTGGACCGACCGCCTCATCTACACCTTCTTTTTCTTCGTCTTCGGCATCGTCCTCATCGCCCGGCTGCACATCAAAGAGGGCGGCGGCAAAGCGCGGCTGTACGGCGGCGGGTTGGGGATCGTCACGTTCATCGCCATGCTGCAGTTCGTCGAGTACCCCGTCGCGTGGCTGAAAACGTTCGGGCCGGTCATCAACCTGGGGCTGATGGCGCTCGTGTGGTGGGTGTCGCACAAGTTGACGTGGGATTGCACCCACCTGGACGAAGGCCGCACGGCGTCCGGCCGAGGAGTGCTGGCGGCGGCCGGGTTGGACTCGACCCCCAGCACGACGACGGCCGAGGACGACGAGGCCTTCGACCCGGACCCGGATCGCGCCAGCCAGGCGGTGAAGGCGAAAAAGAAGAAGGCCCCGCCGCTGACGTGGCTGCAACGGTACGAGAAGTACCGCGAGTGGAAGCGGAAGAAGCCGCACACGCCGGGGGTGTGGGTGCTGTACTTCGCCGTCGCCGCGCTGCCGCTGTTCGCGCTGGGGCAAGCGCTCATCCCGGCCGACGACACGGCACGCCGGGCCGCCACCTTCTGGCAGATGGCCACCTACATCGGCAGCGCGCTCGGGTTGCTCGTCACCACCAGCCTGCTGGGGTTGCGGCGGTACCTGGAAGACCGCAACGCCCGCATCCCCACCGGCATCACCGTCGGCTGGCTCGGCATGGGGGCGGCCGTCATCCTCGTGTTCCTGGCGGTCGGGGCGGTGCTGCCGCGGCCGCACTCCGAGACGCCGCTGTACTCGTGGGACCGGGGCGGCAAGTCCGACCGGAACGCCTCGAAGAACGCTCAGGTGCGGGACAACTCCGCCGGCAAGGGCGAAGGGGCCGAAGGGAAGAAGACGGAGGCCGGAAAAGGGAAGGCCAACGGCAAGAACGGCGAACCCGGCGGCGGCAACAAGGGCGAGAAAGGGTCCGGCAACGGCGACAAGGGGAACAACTCTGGCGGCAAGCAGAAAGGCGACAGCGGCGGCCAGAAAGGGAAGGAAGGCAACGACAAGGCCGCGAACCCGAACGAACCGAACGCCAAGGGCCAGGACGGCGAGAAGGGCAAGGACGAGCAGGACGACCGACAATCCGGCGGCCCCGACCGTGACGCCGACGAGAAAGCCGACGACGACAGCGGCAAGTCGGACCAAGCGGCCCGGCTGAAAAACTTGGGCGAAGCCGGGGAGAAGATCGCCAAGCTCGTGAAGTGGCTGCTCTGGACGGCCATCGTCATTCTGGTCGTCGCCGCCCTCCTCTATTACGGCCTGAGTTGGATGGCCCCGTTCACCAACTGGGCGCAAGGGCTGCTCGACTGGCTGCGGGGGCTGTTCGGGAAGAAGCCGACCGGGAAGAAGCGGAAGGCACGGGTGGAGGAAGAAGCGCTCGCGGGGGAACTGCGACCGCCGCCGTTCCACGCCTTCACGAACCCGTTCGACGACGGCACCGCCCGCCACCGCCACCCGGCCGAGTTGCTGGCTTACAGCTTCGCCGCGTTCGACTCGTGGGCGTGGGACCGCGACCGGGGCCGCACCGAGGACGAGACCCCGACCGAGTTCGCCGCCCGCATCGCCGAGGACTTCCCGGACCTGACCGAACCGGCCCGCGACTTGGCGACGCTCCACACCCGCGCGCTGTACTCCCCGGCCCCGCTGCCCCCCGACACGGGGGACCGAGTGGCCACCTTCTGGCGAAGCCTGGAACTCGCCGGGGGGCCTGCCAAGTCTGACTGAAACGGGAACCGCCGTCACCGAACCCCGGAGGAACCGATGACCCCGCAACTTGATCGCTATCGCGTGCTGTTCCCCGACTGGTACGACGAACGGGCCGAGGCGGAAGCGGAGGACAAAGGGTGGCTCCAGGGGGTTCGCGTGGAACTCGCCGACGGCGGCCGATACCCGGTTCACTTCTACGACCCGGTGCGGTTGGCCCAAGACCTCGCCAAAGAAGCAAAGTGGGGCGGAACCTGCGTCGCGGAACCGGGGCTGATCGTGGTCTCGGCGGTCACCCGCGACGGGATTCGGAAGGCGGTCGATCAACTGTTGTTGACCGACTACTTCACCCACCTTCGGGACGAGAATTTCGTGGCGCGGAACCCTCACCCGAGCGAGGGCGGTACCCGTCACGCGGCGGACGCTCACACGGAGTCGCAACAGACCGTGGCCACTTGACGACCCAACGGACCCCTCGGGAATCCCGGCGAAGTCCGAACAGCCGACGTGCGGGCGCACGGGCGCGAGTATGATGACTGTATGAAGCACGAACCCGCCCCCGACCGCCGCCGCCGGTCCCTCACGCACGTCGGCGGCGACACCGAGACGGCCGGCGACGCCGACGCCGCGCGGGCACTGGCCCACGCGCTGGAGGTGGCCCCGTCGTCGGACGACGAGGACGACCCGTCCCGCGACCACGTCCACGGGTTCCACTCGTACCCCGCGCGGATGCACCCGGTGACGGCGGGCCGGCTCGTCCAGTCGTTCTGCCGACCGGGCGGCCGCGTGTTCGACCCGTTCTGCGGGTCCGGCACCGTGCTGGTGGAGGCGCTGCTGTTCGGCCGGCGGGCGGTCGGCGGCGACCTGAACCCGCTGGCGGCGCTCCTGGCCCGGCGGAAGACGACCCCGCGAACCGAAGCCGAAGTCGAGCATTTGGTGCAAGAAGCGGTGTCGTGCGGCGAGTTCGCGGACAGCCGGCGGAAGGCCAAGGCCGGGGCCAGCCGCCGATTCCCGACCGAGGACATGGAGTTGTTCGAGCCGCACGTCCTGCTCGAACTCGACTCCCTCCGGCTGGCCGTGTTCAACCGCACGCACGACCCGGCCTACCCCGACTTGCAACTGGTGCTGTCGTCGATTCTGGTCAAGCTGTCGAAGAAGCGGGGCGACACATCGGCCGCGGGCGTGATGGCCACGAAGCGGACGGCGGCGGGCTTCCCGGCGAGGTTCTTCGCGCGGAAGGCGGAGGAGTTCGCCCGACGGCTGGGGGCGTTCACGCGGCGGTTGCCGCCGGGCGTCGCCGAAGCGGTGGTCGCCCGCGCGGATGCCACGTCCGCGACGCCGTCGCCCGGCCCGGTGGACGCCGTCGTCACCTCCCCGCCGTATGCCGCGACCTACGACTACTCCGCCCAGCACGCGCTGCGGTTGCGGTGGCTGGGGCTGGAGGCCGAGGGGTTCGTGAAAGGGGAAATCGGCTCTCGCGCCGCGTACAAGCGGATCTCGGCGGACGAGGCCCGCGCCGCGTGGTGTCGGGAACTCGGCCGCTTCCTGACGACCGTCTGGCCGCTGCTGCCGCCGGACGGCCCGCTGGCGATGGTGGTCGCCGACTCGGCGGTGTGGGGGACGCCGCTGCGGGCCGACGAGATCGTCGCTGAGGTCAGCCGCAAGCACGGATTCACCCCGGTGGCGCGGGCCAGCCAACCCCGCCCACACTTCCACGGCCCGACGATGAAGGCGTTCCAGGACCGGCCCCGCCACGAGCACGCCATCCTGCTCCGAAAAGCGGTGGCGGTTCCCCACGAACCCGCGCCGAAGGTGACGCCGCCGCCGGCCCCCTCCGCCGGTTGGTCGCGGGCGAACCCGGATCGCGTGCCGCGCCGGCCGCCGCCGATGTTCCGCCCGTTCAAGCCGCGCGGCAAACCCCAGGGGGAGTGATGCTCCACGGTAAACGCGCGCTCGTGACGGGCAGCAGCCAGGGCATCGGGCTGGCGGTGGGGGCCGCGTTCGCGGAGGCGGGCGCGGCGGTGGCCTTCACCTCGGAACGGCTGGCGGACGCGGTGCCGGAGGTGACGGCACTTTTGCAACGCTTCCCAAACGGCCGGTATTTCCAGGCGGATTTGACGCGGGACGGCGAGGCCGAACGATTGGCGAATGAAGCGTGGGACGCGCTCGGCGGCATCGACGTGCTGGTGAACAACGTCGGCACTTTCCGCGAGCCGCCGTTCCTCGAATTGACGAAGGCGCACTTCGACTACCTCTTCACCGTCAACGTCTGGTCGGCGGTCAGCGTGACGCGGGCGGTGGCGGCGCGGGCGGTGGCGGCGAAGCGGGGCGGGCGAATCTTGTTCTCCACCTCGCTGAACGGGTCGCGGTCGGAGCCGGCCCACACCCTTTACGACGCCAGTAAGGGGGCCATCGACGCGCTGACGCGGCAACTGGCGGTGGAGTTGGCCCCGCTCGGCTTCACCACGGCGGCGGTCGCGCCAGGGCTGGTAGAGACGCCGCTGACCGACTTCGGGTTGAAGTCCGACCCGGCGGCGCGAGCGGAAGTCGAGCGGCAGATTCCCGTCGGCCGAATCGCGACGGTGGAGGATGTCGCGGGGTGGTACGTGTTCCTGGCGTCCGACGCGGCCCGCTACGCGACCGGCGTGGTCATCCCCGTGGACGGCGGCCTGAACGCCCAGCAGATGCCCAGCCGGCCGATCACGGAGGCCGAGCGGAAATGACGAACAACCGGCCCGTCGGCCGGTGTTCGTTGGTTTGGTGCCCGCCTACTCACTTCACCCGCTTGTAGATCAGACTCGGCCCGTCGTCGTCGTCGAAGGTGAACTCGTCCGTCCCGTTCATCACGACGTTGCCGCTGTGCGAGGTGCCGTCGGTCAGGCTGACGATCATCTTCGCCCCCTTCATCTTGTAGGTGCCCTTGCGGAGGTGGCTGAACCCGTTCCCGAACTCGGCCCGTGCCGCGATGTCGCCGTTCGCGTCGATTCCCGTCGTCTGAACCACGAACACGTCATCGACGCGGTAGGTGGTCCGCCACAGGCCGACCGGGGCGAGGTTCTTCGGCTCAACCTTCGGCTCTTTCTTCATCTCGAAGGTGATGCCCCACTTGTCCAGCACGTCTTCGGACAGCGTCGGCAGGTCGATCGGGTGGACCCCCTGGTTGTGCAGGGTCAGGATGTCGGCCGGCACCGTCGGGCTTTTGCCCTCCAGGATCGGCTTCATGTTCTTCGCGGTGGCGTGGCTCACCGCGTCGGTGAAGCTGGCCTTGCCGATCAGCGTGGATTCCACCGCGACCAACTCGCCGCTCTTGGGCAGGTAGACGCCGGGGAAGCAGTGGCCGGGGATGTTGAACAGGACCGGCTTCAGGCCGACCGCTTCGCACAGGCTGCCGTACAGGATGGCCAGGTCGATGCAGGTGCCGGCCTTGTTCCGCAGCACGTCCCGCCCGTACTTCACGTGCTGCACCAGCTTGTGGTCGGCGACGCTGCCGGGCGGCGTCTGGTAGGCGATGTTCGCCCCCATGAAGTCGTAGGCGGCGGCCATGAACTTGATCGCTTCCTTGTCGTCCCCGGCGACGTTCGACCCGCCCATCGCGTTGATGATGCGGCCGGCCGCCTGCTGGATGACCGGGTCCTCGTGGGTCACGAAGCAGCCCATGACGACGTGGCTCATGTCGAAGGCGTCGGCCCAGTCGGCGCACTCTTCCAGTTTCATGCTGCTGTACTGCACCTGGTTGCGGGCCAGCAGGTTCAGTTCCTTGGTGTCGCTGTCCTCCACGACTTCGCCGTCGGGCCGCGTGTACTCCCACTGGATCTCCACCGCCGCCCGCGTCTGGCCGGTCAACTTGCCGACCTTCTCCAGGTCCATGATCGGGTGGTAGGTGTCCACGACAGTTTGGCCGGGGACGACGAGCGGGGTTTTGGCCCACGGGCTCCACGCCGGGGTGAACTCGGTCATCCGGAAGCGGACGCGGTAGTCGGTTAGCACCCGGTCGCCGGTGTTCTTGAACACCCCGCGGGCGGTCCACAGGTTGGCGAACTTGCGGTTGCTCAGCACCTTCGCCAGGCTGGCCATCACGTCCCGCTTGGCGTCCACGTCGAACCGCGCCTTGGCGATCGTTCCGGCGGCGGCGGGGACCGGCAGCGTGTAGTTCAGCCGCAGTTTGTCCCGGCTGATTCGCACGTCCGACGCCCCGCTCGGCAGGGTCAGGCGGATGGCGCTGGTGGCGACGCCGACGCCGGGGATCGACATCGTCTGACTCATGCGAACGACGCCGTTCTCGAACCCGATCAACTCCGTCGGGACGCCGTCGGGCAGCGGGACGCCCCACGACCTGTCCCGCCCCACGCGGGCCACCCCTCGGGCGGTGAACTCGATCTTGAGGGTGCTGCTGTCGTCCACCCACTCGCCTTTCACCCCGGACACGATCGACTCCTGGTTCGTCAGGCCGAGCTTGCGGAGCAGCACGGCGGCGTCCGGGATGGTCTTCTTCAGCAACTCGTACCCCTCGGCCGGCAGGGTCATCTCGCACCGGAAGGTGCCGTCGCCGTTGGCGGCGATGCGGTTGGTCTCCTTGCTGGTGATGACCAACCCCGGCGTCTCGGCGAACGACACCGGGGCGGTGAAGGTGGCGGCGGCGACGGCGATCGCGCCGGCGCGGACGGCCTTGCGGAACAGGCGGGACAGGAAGCGGGTCATGGCGGGGACTCCGGGTGGCGGTTGGTTCGACACCACCCGTAACCACCGGCCCGGAGCGTGTGACGGGGAAATGGGGGAAATGAAAGGTCCGGTTCGCCGAGACGGAAGTGGTATCGTCCGGTTCGGCGAACCGGACCGACTGTTACCCGATCAGGCTCGTCGCCCACGCTTTCACCCCGTCGAGGGTCAGCCCGTGCGGGACGCCGAGCAGGTGCAGGGCCCCCAGCACGAGGCCCAGGTCGATGGCCCCGCCCAGGTACGGGACGGTGCGGCCCTTCCAGTTGACGATGTTCTTGGCCGCGCGGGCCACCCCTTCGGCCCGCCCCTGCCAGGCCAGGAACTTCTCCTCCAGCCGGTCGCGGGTCTCGACCAGTCGGCCGAACTCGTAGTGGCTCTTGGCGGTGGCGAACGGGTCG
>JBBRUO010000086.1:0-14502 GCA_038247725.1 Gemmatales bacterium | reverse complement strand
GGGTCGAAGTCGCTGGACTTGGCGAACCGCACATGTAACCCGCCGGCGGACGCGACGGCTTTTCGCAGCCACGTTCCGCCGTTCGGTGGCGTGGTGCCAGTCGGGATGGTTTCGGGGAAGTTGCCGCCGTTCGCGCGAACCGCGTCGGCAAGGCGATACAGGTTCCGGCAGTGATTCAACTGCTCCGGACCGTTGCCGATCAGTTCCCGCGTCTCGGAAATCGCGGCCACGACATCCGGGTGGTTCTCCAGTCCGCCGGTATACATCCACGGGCCGGGCGGAGCGGCATTCGCCAGCGGGACGAACCCGTGCGGGTAATCGGCCGGGTCGCACTTCAAGACGGGGCACAGCCGCCGCGTGTCGGCGTCGGCGAACAAGTCGATGACGAACGGGTCGAACCCGGCGCGGCGGGCGGACGCCGCCGCCGCCCGCCCGCACGCGCCGACGATCAGCAGCGGGCGGCTCACGGCGACCGCTTCCGGTCGGCATCCAACTCTTCCAGCCGATCAATCTCGTCGTTCAGCCGTTCCGACACGACGGCCGGGTCCGGGTTCGTCACATCCATGCCGAAACGGCGGTCCGCCACGGGCTTTCGGAGTTCCGCCTCCCGCAGCTCGGCCTTTCGGGCCAACACGCGGTCCAGGTCCCGCGACACCGCTTCCAGGTTCGGGCGCTCCGAGTCCAACCCGTAAAGCCGGTCGGCGGCGGGCTTGCGGTACTGCCGGTCCACGAACTTCGTCTTCTCCTCCCAGTTCTTCACCGGGATTTCCAGGCCGAACCAGCGGCGGACGGCCTGCAACTCGGCGAACCGCGTCACCCGCAAGACGTCCATGTAGTCGTCGGTCCAGGCCGAGATTCGCGCGTGGGGGAGGATCGGCCGCCAGGTGAGGGCCGGCACTTCGCCGTCGCCGAGGTACGACCCGACGGGGGGCGGCGGGGCCAGGAACGCATCACCCAACTCGGCGTCGTTCCGCGCCAGCACCACCCAACTCGACGCCGTCTTGCCCGGCGCGGCGTCGTTGTCGTCCGCGAACAGGCGACACACCATCCCCAGTTCGGTGGCGATGGCCTGCACGACCGGTTCCAGTCGCAGGTACCGGTTCGACACGTGCATGGCCAGAAGGCCGTTCGCGGCCAACCGGTCGCGGTACATCCGCACCGCCTCGACGGTCAGCAGGTGCGTCGGGATGGAGTCCGAGCTGAAGGCGTCGATGAGCAGCAGGTCGTACGCGCGGTCGGTGTGTTCTTCCAACGTCAGCCGCGCGTCGCCGAGGACGATGTCCACATCGGCCCCGCGCTTCCGCGCGTCGGTGACGTAGGTAAACCCGCGATTCTCGGAGGCGATGAGCTGGCGGCCGGGGACCGTCAGCGTCACCCCGGCCTGTTCGATACCCGCGAGCACGGCGTCCACTTTGCCGCCCCGCACGAGTATGCCGCGGACGGGTTCGGCCAGTAACTGCTCGACGCTCTCCAACTCGGCCAGATGACCTGGGGCCGGAGCCACGTCATTCGCTTGGGCCGTCTCGATGAGGCGAATCAGCCGACTCCGGCGGTCGTCCAACTGGCTGACGAGGTTGGGATTCAGTTCGTCCCCGGTCTCGATCAGGTCTTCGACCGCCTTGTCGATCTCGTAGAAGGTCATCTTCTGGCCGGCCACGGCGTAGGCGGCGACCGACCCGGTGCCGAGGCCGACCATGCCGACGCGGGGGAGGGCCGTGCGGCGGAACCCCTCGCGGAAGATGTCCCCCACCGGCCCGGTGCGGTGGTAGTAGGTGAGCGGGTCCTTCGTGTGGTCCCACGCCAGCGGGCCGCCGGCGAGTGCCAGGGCCTCCCACCCGGAGAACGCCCCGAACGCGCGGACGTCGTCGCGGAGCATCGGCAGACGAAAGTCGCGGACGTACTGTTTGCCGTGCAAGGTGGTGCCGTGGGACAGGCCCCGGAGTTTCGCCTCCACAAAGTACGACACCTCGACCGTCTCCTGGGTCTTCTTGCCGTCCTTGTCCGTCACCGTCCGCTTCGGCCGCGGCATGTACTGCTGCTCGTGGTCGTCACTCGCGGAGTCGATCCGCATGATGCCGTGGTAGCTGCGGATCGTCCGCTGCACGCCCGGCTGATCCGCCTCGCGGTAGTGGTGGACGAACAGCACCGCCAGCACGCACAGGCCGAACCGCACCGGGCGGTCGATGAACAGGAAGCAGAGCATGCACGGCGGCGCGAACACGGCGAACTGCATCACCGTCGCCGAGCTGACGGTCACGGCCAGCCCGCAGTACGCGAACGCCTTCGACAGCGCGTCCGCGGTCCACACGCTGACCACCTGGAAACTGGCACGGCCGCTCGCCCAGACCAGCCAGCCGACGACGGCGACCATCGACAGCGGGATGAGCACGTCCAGCACCCGCGAGAGGATCCACAACTGTTCCGCCTTCGGTTCGCCGTCCGTCGTCGCGTCGGCGGTCGGCTCTTTCCCCTTCGGGTCGGCGTCGTCCACCGGCCCGACCGCCTCCGACACGGTCGGCAGCAACAGGCAGCCGACGACGATGGCGATGTGGTACTCGTACAATTGCGAGAACAGCAGCGGCGCGAGCAGGGAGTTGAACAGCCCGCCGCACACCCCGCCGAAGGAGATCCACAGGAAGTACCCGGTCAGGTGCTTCGGGTCCGGCCGGTCGTGGGCCAACTCGCCGTGCATCAGCAGCGACAGCAGGAAGAAGTTCGAGATGTGCAAGGCCGCTTGCCCGCCCGCACTCAAATTCACCCCGGAGGTTTCGACGAACACCAGCAGCAGCGTCACCACCGGCGTCAAGTTCGAGAGGACCAACCGGAACCAGCCGGGCATCCGACTGTAGGCGATGATGAACGTGAGCAGGTAGAGCGTCAGCGGGATGATCCACAGCAGCGGCACCGACGCCACGTCGGTCGTCATCTTGGTGGTGATGCCGAGCATCAGGCTAGACGGAACGAACGCCAGGGCCACCCACTTCAGCTTCCGCCACAGCGGCGGCGGCGGCGAGCCGTTGGCGAGTCTCGCGCCCGTCGCGGACGGCGGCCGCACCGGGTTCATCGACGCCCGGCCGCACCACAGCGTCATCAGCAGGAGGACCGCGAACCCGCCGCCGAACAGCCACGTCTGGTAGTTCAGCCGCAGGTTCGGCTCGACCAGGAAGGGGTAACAGAGCAGCGAGATCAGACTGCCGGCGTTGCTGGCCGCGTACAGGAAGTACGGGTCGCGGCTGGACGGGTGGCCGGTGGCGGTGAACCACCGCTGGAGGAGCGGGGCGCTGGCGGAGACGGCGAAGAATGGCACGCCGATGGCCACCAACATCATGAGGATGACCCAGAAGAACGGGAACACCGACCCCCGCGGGGCGAGGCTCTTCAGCACCGGCACGGCCGACCCGTCTTCGGAGAACAGGAACGCCACCGCCATGACCGCCACCGCGAAGCCGAGGACCCCGAGGTGAACCGCCACCTGCTTCCGCTGGCTCGACAGGGAGGTCAACTTGTGCGCGTAGGCGTACCCGGCGAGGAGCAGCGCCTGGAAGAACACCATGCAGGTGTTCCACACGGTCGGGCTACCGCCGACGTGGGGCAGCACCATCTTCCCGACCATCGGCTGCACGAGGAACAGGAGCAGCGCGCTGGCGAACAGGGTGACGGCGAACAGGGCGGGCACGGCGCGGCTCCGGGGCGAAGCGAAGTTCGGGAGGGCGAGGCTCCCGCCGAGCCTTCAAGAGTACGGCTCAGCGGGAAGTTGACCGACCGGGCGAGTCGAGTCCATTCCCTGTGGCCTGACTCTCCCGAGTCGGGCCGAACCACGACAGCAGTTCGGCCCGACTCGGGAGAGTCAGGCCACGGAAGTCGGCGGAACCGCTTCAACGCGACCGGGATTCTTCCTTGCCGCCGGTGCCTTAGGGCACGGTTCGGCGGGAGCCTCGCCCTCTCAAGGAAAGCGCGGTCACTCGTCCAACCCCGAGCCGAAGCCGTCGTCGTCGGCCGGGCGGGGTTTCGGTTTGGGGGCCGGTTGCGGTTTCGGCTGGGCCGCCGACTTGGGTTTCGCCGGAACGGCCGACCGGCCCCCTTTTTTCGCCGGCGGGGCCTCGGCCGACTTCGCGCGCCCGCCTTGCGGCGGCTTGGCGGCCGGCGGACTGCCGGATCGTCCTTTCGCCGTCGGCTTCGCGGCGGGAGTCGCCTCTCCCGTCCGACGGGGCTGCGGCTGGTAGCTCGGCACCGTATCCAGGTCGTCGTCGAAGTCGTCCACCTCGTCGATCAGATCGCGACCCAGCGCCGGCTGGCCGTCGTCCTCATCGTCGGCGACCGCGGATTCCACACGGGACGGCGGGGAGACTGGGGAGCGGGCGGCCGGCGGCGCGGGCTTCGGCGGCACCACCACGGGCGGCCGCTGCGGCGGGCGATCCCCTTGCCGCCCTTGCTGTGGTCGGGGTTCGGCCAGTCGCGGTTCCGGCGGACGCGGTTCGACCTGTCGCGGTTCGACCTGTCGCGGTTCCGCCGGGCGGGGTTCGGCTTGCCGCCCTTGTTGCGGTCGCGGCTCCTCGCGGCGCGGCTCCGCGGGTCGCTGTTGCGTGCGCTGAGGCGGCTCCTCGCGGCGCGGCGGGCGGTCGCCTCGCTCCTCCAACTGCGGCGGTTGCGACACCCGCGGCGGTTGCAACTGCATCGGCTGCGGCTGCGGCAACTGCATCACCTGCGGCGGCCGGCGGAGTTCGCCCCCGAACCGCGTCACCATGTAACTGCCGCCGGTCTTGTGCTTCTCCAGTTCCAGCACGCCCAGCCGCTGCGCCTCTTCCAGCAGTTCGCTGAACGTGCGGTACCCGTAGTATTCCTCGTTGAACGACGGCCGCTTCCGCTTCATCGTGTCTTTAATCATCGACGAGATGATGGTGTCCTTGTTCTCCCGCCGCAGGGCGAGCAGAGACTCCATCATCAGCCCGTACACCTTCCGCTTCCCTTCCGGCAGCGGCAGGTTGTCCACGATGGGCATCAGCGGCGGGCGGTCCAGGTCTTCGTAGTAGATGAACTCGTCGCAGTTGTCGCGCAGCAGGTGCGAGGTGGCGTCTTGCAACCCCAGCCCGATGACGTGCTTGCCGAGCTCCTTCAGCTTCGACACCAGCGGGGAGAAGTCGGAGTCCCCGGAGACGATGACGAAGGTGTCGATGTGGTCCTTGCTGTACGCCAGGTCGATGGCGTCCACCACCAGGCGGATGTCGGCCGAGTTCTTCCCGGTCATCGACCGCTTCGGGATCTCGATCAACTCGATCGCGCACTCGTGCAGCGACCCGGCGTAAGCCCCGAACCGGCTCCAGTCGCAGTACGCCTTCTTGGCGACGATCTTCCCCTTCTCGACGAGCCTCTCCAGCACCTTCGTGATCTCGAACCGCTCGCGGCGGCCGGCGAATCCGAGGGCCAGATTCTCGAAATCGATGAAGACGGCCAGGATGCGTTCGCCGTCGCCGGCGCGGTGGTGTTTCATGACGTGTCCGGTGCCCATCCGAAGGGGCGTTCGCCCGCGGTCTGGCGGTATCTTCGTGGGGGTGGGGTGGCACGGCCACCGATCCCGGTTGGCCACAACCTCACCCGTCGCTTAGCTTATGACTGCGCTTCCAAGTTCAACCTCTCTTTTCCCACGACGGTGACGTATGACGACTGGGCAGTTCCGGTTAGATGGGCGGGTGGCCGTGGTGACGGGCGGCGGCCAGGGGATCGGCGAGGCCATCTGCCGACGGTTGGCGGCGGCCGGGGCCAAGGTCGGGGTGTTCGACCGGAGCGGCGACAGCGCCACCCGCGTGGCGACCGACATCGGCGGGGTGCCCCTCGTCGGCGACCTCACCCAAGAGGCCGACCTCGACCGCGTGTTCGCCGAGATCGCGGCCACGGCCGGACCGGTGGACATCCTCGTGAACAACGCCGGCGTCGCCAGCAAGCCGGGCCGCGACGTGCCCATCTGGGAGAGCGTCCGCGAGGACTGGGAATTCGTGATGAACATCAACGTCACCGGCCTCGTGCTGTGCTGCAAGGCGGTGCTGCCGGGGATGATTCAGCGGGGGTACGGGCGGATCGTCAACATCGCCAGCATCGCCGGCAAGGAGGGGAACCCGAAGATGGCCCCGTACTCGGCCAGCAAGGCGGCCGTCATCTGCCTCACCAAATCGCTGAGCAAGGAACTCATCGGCAAGGGCGACATCTGCGTGAACAGCGTCTCCCCGGCGGTCATCCAAACGTCCATCCTGGATCAACTGAATCAGGAGCAGATCAACATGATGCTGAGCAAGATCCCGCTCGGCCGCACCGGCAAGCCGGACGAAGTGGCGGCTCTGGTCCACTTCCTGAGTAGCGGCGAGTGCAGCTTCACCACCGGCTCGTGTTTCGACATCAGCGGCGGCCGCGCGACGTATTGACGGACCGGCGACGAAAAAGCCCCGGCGGGCCCCCATCTGGGGCACCCGCCGGGGGTCGCGATTTGTCGGTCGCGTACCGGAGTTAGATCTTCTTGGCCATTTCCAGGTGCGTCTGCAGGGTGCGGGTCATCGTGTCGGCCAGGTCTTTCAGGTTCTGGTTCTGGGCCTGGGCGCTGGCCTTCTTGCACCACTGGATCGCCTTCTGGTGCGCCTCGATGACGTGGGTGACGTACTCCTTGTCGTTGAAGTCGTTCTTCATCGCCTCGAACTTCTCCAGGCACTTCTTGCACTCGGCGTCGATCTCGGTGGGCGGTTGGATGTTCAACTCTTTGGCCACGGCGGCGAGCTTCTCGTTCGCCCCCTGGTGGTCCCGGACCAGCGTGTTCGCCAGTTTCTTGACGTCGTCCGACTTGGACTGTTCGGCGGCGAGCTTGCCGAGTTTCACCTCGAGCATGCTGCACTGGGTGGCCATCTTCACGAACTCGGCGTCGCTGTACGCCTTCTCCGCCGGCTTGCGGTCTTCGCCCGGCTTGCGGTCCTGTGCGACGGCGAAGGGGGCCACGGCGAAGGTGGCCGCGGTCAGTAGGAACGTCCGAATCATGGTAGTCTCCAAGGTGTTCTGGGCGATAAACCGAAACGCAGCGCCCGTGCCAATCGCTACAACCACTCGAAATGGCCGGTTCTGGCGTGCAACACCCGCGATTCCCTCGCCCCCCACTCCGAGTTGAGAAGGCTGGTACTCACTTGTGGGAGTTCGGGTGCGGGGCGGGGCCGATTCCGGCTATGGATACCGACAGCCTGAAATGTGTTCTCCCGTTCCGGAGTGCCTGATGCTCGCGAATCAATCGTCGGAGAAGTGGCCAGTGCGGCTGTGGCCGGGCTTGTTGATCCTGGCGTTCGTCGCCTTCGGCCTGTTTGGGGCCATCCGCATCGCCCCGCAGTCCGGCTTCCACATGTTCGCGTTCGTAGTCGCCCTGGCGGTGGGGCCGATCCTCGCCCTCGCCTGGTGGGTGACGTTCGCCCGCGCCACCCGGCCCGAACGGGTGTGGGTGCCGCTCCTATTCGTCTTGCCCGGCGTGGCCGTTGCGGCGCTCGATGTCGCCGGCGGGGTGACGTTTCCCATGCTGCCGATCCTGGTCGGGCTGCCGTTCTTGTTGGCCCTGTGGGTCGGCTGGTTGACGATCAGCGTGCCGTTGCCGAAGTCGGTGCGGCTCATCGGCCTCGCGGTGTTCATGACGGCCGGGTGGGTGGCGGTCGGCCTCGTGCGAATGGATGGGACTGACGGCGACATGCTCCCGCGTCTGGTGTCGCGGTTCGCACCCCGCGCCGAGGATGTCGCCAAGCGGGAGCGGGACGAACGGACGCCCTTCACGCGGTTCGCCCCCCTCGTGCCCGACCCGGCGGTGGACTGGGCGGAGTTCCGCGGGCCGAACCGCGACAGCATCCTGACCGGCGTGAGCATCGACCCGGACTGGGAGAAATACCCTCCGAAGTTACTCTGGAAACAGAAGATCGGCCCCGGCTGGGGGACGTTCATCGCCGTCGGCGACCGCCTGTTCACGCAGGAACAACTCGGCGACCATGAAGCGGTCGTCTGCTACGACGCGGCCACCGGCGGGGAAATTTGGCGGCACGAGGAGTCGGTGAAGTTCACCGAACCCATCAGCCAGGCCGGCCCCCGCGCGACGCCGACGTTCGCCGACGGAAAGGTCTACGTTCAAGGCGCGACCGGTCTGCTCCTGTGCCTGAACGCCGAGGACGGCAAGGACGTCTGGAAGACGGACATCACCGCCGGCACCGGCGGCATCGTCCCGCAATGGGGCTACTCCTCGTCCCCACTCGTCATCGACGGCAAAGTGATCGTTTATACCGGCGGGCCGGACGGCCAGGGAACCAGCGCTTTCGACGCCGCCACGGGCACGCTGGGGTGGTCGGCGGGCAACGCCGCCCACGGGTACAGTTCGGCCCAGCGGGTGACCGTCGCCGGGATCGAACAGGTGCTGATGCTCAGCGACTTCGGTCTGGAGTCGTTCGACCCGATCACGGGCAAAGTGCTGTGGACGTTCCCGTGGACCGTGAAGGGCATCAACCGCGTCACCCAACCGACGGTGCTGGGCGACGGCGAGTTCCTCATCGGCACCGGCGTCCAGGTGCTCGGCACGAAGCGGCTGACGGTGACGAAAGCCGGGGACACCTGGACGGCCGAGGAGAAGTGGTTCACCCGGCGGGTGCATCCGTATTTCAACGACGGCGTTGTCTTCGGGGAACACTTCTACGGCTTCTCTAGCAAATCGCTCGTCTGCATGTCGCTAATGGATGGGAGCGTGAAGTGGGACGCCGGCACCAAATACGGCTACGGCCAGGTGCTGCTACTGAAGGACTCCGGTCTGCTGGTGGTGCAGGCGGTGGACGGGACGGTGTATCTCGTCCCAGCCACGCCCGACGACCACACCGAGGAGGCGAAGTGGGACGCCCTCGACGGCAAGACGTGGAACCACCTGGTCGTCAACCGGGGCCGGTTGTACGTCCGCAACGGCGAGTGGGCGGCCGCTTTTGAGTTGAAGATGAAGTGACACGCGCCCAAGTCGTCCTATTTTACCACCACTCTCCTGCCCGCCGCTGCGTCCGGCGGGCATTGCCGTTGGAATCCGTCCCGACCATCCCGGAGCCGCGTCGATGTCCCGTATCGTCCGCCCGTTCACCGTCCTGCCGTCCCTCCCGCCGCGGCTCGAACCCCTGCAGAAGTTGGCCTACAACCTGTGGTGGTGCTGGCACGCCGACGCCGTCGCGCTGTTCAGCCGGATCGACCCGCCGCTGTTCGAGTCGCTCGACCACAGCCCCATCCGCCTGCTCACCAGCGTGGCGCAAGACCGCCTCGACGAGCTGGCCGCGGACGACGGCTTCCTCGCGCACATGGACCGCGTGGTCGGGTTGCTGGACGGGTACGTGACCGGGAAGACGTGGTTCTCCGAGTCCTTCCCGCAAGACGCCAACCTCCGCATCGCCTACTTCTCGATGGAGTTCGGCACCCACGAGAGCGTGCCGGTGTACTCCGGCGGCCTCGGCGTGCTGGCCGGCGATCACCTGAAATCGGCCTCGGACCTCGGCCTGCCCCTGTCCGGCGTCAGCCTGATGTACCGCGAGGGGTACTTCCGCCAGTACCTGAACGCCGACGGCTGGCAACAAGAGCGGTATCCGGAAAACGACTTCTTCAACCTGCCGCTCATCCCGGTGCTGGGGGCCGACGGGCAACCGCTCCGCGTGTCCGCCCCCCTGCCCGGCCGCGACGTGGCGCTCCGCATCTGGCGGATCCAGGTGGGCCGCGTGCCGCTGTATCTGCTGGACGCGAACATCCCGGAGAACCGCCCCGAGGACCGCAACATCACCGCCCAACTGTACGGCGGCGACACGCACATGCGGATCATGCAGGAGATCGTCCTGGGCATCGGCGGGGTGCGGGCGCTGACGGCGATGGGTCAGGAGCCGACCGTCTGCCACATGAACGAAGGGCACGCCGCCTTCGGCGTGCTGGAGCGGGTGCGGACGCTGATGGCCGAGAAGCGGCTCGACTTCGCCACCGCCGCCGAGGTGGTGAAGGCCGGCACCGCGTTCACCACCCACACCCCCGTCCCCGCCGGCAACGACGTGTTCGGCCCGGACATGATCCTCCAATACCTCGGCGAGTACATCCGCCCGCTCGGCCTGGACCGGCACGCCTTCCTGGCCCTCGGCCGGCAGCGGCCGGACGACGACGCCGAGCCGTTCGGCATGACGGTGCTGGCCCTCCGCATGTCGAACACCAGCAACGGCGTCAGCGCCCTGCACGGGGAAGTGTCGCGGCGGATGTGGAACGACACCTGGCCGACCCTGCCGCCCACCGAGGTGCCGATCGGCTCGATCACCAACGGCGTGCACACCCTGAGCTGGCTGTCGCCGGAAATGGGCCAACTGTTCGAGCGGTACCTGGGCGTGCAGTGGGACGCCAAGCCGACCGACTTCGCCGTGTGGAAGCGGGTGGAGAACATCCCCGACGCCGAGCTGTGGCGGACGCACGAGCGGTGCCGCGAGCGGCTCATCGCCCTGTCGCGGGCGCGGCTGAAGCAGCAACTCCGACGCCGGGGCGCGGCTGCGTCCGACATCGCCGCCGCCGACGAGGTGCTGGACCCGGACGCGCTGACCATCGGCTTCGCCCGCCGATTCGCCACCTACAAGCGGGGCGACCTGGTGTTCCGCGACACGGCCCGGCTGGCCGCCCTGCTCAAGGCCGCCGACCGCCCCGTCCAGTTCATCTTCTCCGGCAAGGCCCACCCCAAGGACACCGGCGGCAAGGAACTCATCGCCCGCGTCGTGCAGATGGCCCGCCTGCCCGAGTTCCGCCGCCACATCGTGTTCCTCGAAGACTACGACATGAACGTCGCCCGCCACATGGTCCACGGGGTGGACGTGTGGCTGAACAACCCCCGCCGCCCGCTGGAGGCGTCGGGTACCAGCGGCATGAAGGTGGCGGTGAACGGCGGGCTAAACATGTCCATCCTCGACGGCTGGTGGGTGGAGGGGTACGACGGGCAGAACGGGTGGGCCATCGGCGACGGCGAGGAGTACACGGACCTGAAATACCAGGACGAAGTCGAAGGCCGCCTCATCTACGAACTGCTGGAGCGGGACGTGGTGCCGGCGTTCTACACCCGCGGCGGGGACGGCCTGCCCCGCGAGTGGATTCGTCGCATGAAGCGATCCATCAGCACCCTGGTGCCCGTCTACAACACCAACCGCATGGTTGAGGAATACTTGGAGAAGTGCTACCTGCCGGCCCACCGGCGGGAGGCGGCACTCACCGCCGACGGTCTCAAAGCAGCCATCGAACTGGCCCGCTGGCGGCAGCGCGTGGCCGCCGAGTGGGGCGGCGTCCGCATCGAGGGCGTGGACGCCCCGAACGGGGAGATGCTGCGAGTCGGGCGGGATTTCCCCGTCCGGGTCCGGGTCGCCCTCGGGGCGTTAAAACCGGACGACGTGGAAGTGCAGTTGTGTTACGGCCTACTCGACGCCAAGGGGGACATCCCCGACCCGCAGGCGGCGGCCCTGATGCCGACCGGCACCCCGGACGCCAACCGGGTGGTGCCCTTCGGCGGGTCGGTGCCGTGCAAGACGAGCGGCCAGTTCGGGTTCAGCGTCCGCGTGCTGCCGAAGCACGCGCACCTGCCGAACCTGTTCGAGCCGGGGTTCGTCACCTGGGGGTGAGACCGAATTCATCCGCCAGCCGCCCCACCGACGGGGCGGCTCGCCAGCGAGAGGCGATTACTTCGCGGACATCGCCGGCACTTCATCACGTTCGCCATGTGGACTCGCCGCCCGTCGAGGCCGCGCTCGACGGCCTGATCGTACCACCGCTTCACCTCGGCGGGCTTCGCCGGCGTCCGCCGCGCTCGGGTGGCGGTAGCGGCGGCCGCTGTTTCGCGCGTCCTCCGTCATACAATCCCCTCATGGCCATTGACCGCTGCCGCGTCGTTCTCATCCGCCCGCACTACGCCGGGAACCTCGGCTCCGTCGCCCGCGCGATGGCCAACTTCGGCCTCCGCGACCTGGTCCTCGTCGAACCCATCGCCAACCGCCAGAGCATGGAAGCGGTGATGATGGCCACGCGGGGGCTGGACATCCTGACCGGCGCGCGGGTGGTGGCCACCATCGCCGAGGCGGTCGCCGACTGCGGGCTGGTGATCGCCACGTCGGGGGAGACCGGCGGCCTCATGCGGAAGGGCTTCTGGGGCACCCCGGAGGAGAAGGTGCCGGCGGTGCTGGACGCCCTCGATCAGGCCCCGGCGGCACTCCTGTTCGGCCCCGAACCGCACGGCATGACCCTCGACGAACTCGGTCACGCGCACGGCATGATCTACATCCCGGCCGACCCGAAGTACGCCTCCCTGAACCTGGCCCAGGCGGTCGCCGTGTGCCTGTACGAGTTGCGACGGCAGTGGCTGAAGCGCGGGGTGCAAAAGAAGAACCCGGAGGTGCCCGCCGAGTACGCCGACGTGGAGCGGATGTTCGAACACCTGCGGGCGGCGCTGGTGTCGCAGCGGTTCCTGTGGGACTTGCGGGCGGACGGCATCTTCCACCTGTTGCGGGCCGTCATCGCGCGGGGGCTGCCGACGAGGAAGGAGTTGCAAGTGTTCCACGGGTTGGCCACGCAGTTACAGTTCATCGCCGACACCTATCACGTCCCCCACCCGGCGGACGTGCCGCGCACGCGGCTACGACCGTCACCACCCGCGCCACCCACACCGCCGGACGAAACCGGGCCGGGAAATTCCTCATCCGCGACCGATCCAACGACCGAAGCGCGGGAATAGTTGGGCGTATCTATTCTCGTCCCGAAATGGAGTCCGCCAGTGACCATCAAAGACTTCTATGCCGCCGTGGCCGCCGAAGCCGACAACGCCACCCAGAAGATCGGCGCGTCCGAAGTGTCGCGGGTGTTGAGCGTGGCCTTCTCCATCCTGGCCCGGCACGACGCGGTCGCGGTCACCACGCTGATCGCGAAGGGGTTGGAGAGCGCCGCGAAGAAAGCCGCCAAGTCGAAGAAGTAAGCAGGTTCGTGGGGCCGATGGTTTCGCGGCGAGGCCGCCGCCAGTCTTTCCGCGGATTCCGCACCCCCGGATCGCTGCGTCTGCCGGGGCACTGACTATAATAATCGTGAACGCCCACGGGGTGCCGCGGGTGTGTTCGTTTCCCCCGAGGTGTCTCAATGAACGTGGAACTGAAATACTGCACGATGTGAGGGTATTACCCCCGCGCCCTCAGTTTGAGGGAGAAGTTGACCGCCGCCTACCCCGGCAAGATCGACGGCTTCGAACTCGTCCCCTCCAAAGGCGGGTGCTTCGAGTTGAGCGTCAACGGACAGCTCGTGTACTCGAAGTTGGAAACCGGCGTCTTCCCGGATGAAGACGAGATGGTGGACGAACTGGAAGCCCACGCCAAGCAAGTGGCGTAACGCTCGCTCCGCACGAACCCGGCCCGCACGGGCCGGGTTCGCCGTTTCTTCCCAGGTGACGCATGCCCCTGTTCGGACGCCGCAAGCGGCTGACGGATTACGCCAGTTGCGCGGGTTGAGCCGGCAAACTGCCGCCCAGCGGTATCGCTCAGGTTCTGAGCTATTTGCCCAAACACCGCGACCCGAACCTCCTCGTCGGCACCGACACGCACGACGACGCAGGCGTGTACCGCATCGCGCCCGACTTGGCCCTCGTGCAGACCCTCGACTTCTTCCCGCCGGTGGTGGACGACCCGTTCGTATACGGGCAAATCGCCGCCGCCAACTCGCTGTCCGACGTCTACGCGATGGGCGGGAAGCCGCTGACGGCGATGAACCTCGTCTGCTATCCCGACGACAAACTGAGCATGGAATGGCTCGGCCGCATCCTGGCCGGCGGTGCAGAGCGGTGCCAGACGGCCGGTTGCACCATCGTCGGCGGGCACACCGTCCGCGACGACGAGATCAAGTTCGGCCTGTCCGTCACCGGCACCGTCCACCCGGACCACATCCTCACGAACGCGAACGCCAAGCCGGGCGACGTGCTGATTCTGACCAAGCCGCTCGGCACCGGGTTCGTCACCACCGCCGCGAAGAAGAAGAAGTGCCCCGACGCGCTTTTGAGTGCCGCATGCGCGAGCATGTCGCAACTGAACGCCGTCGGCGTCGGGCCGATGCGGGAGTGCGGGGCGCACGCCGCGACGGACGTGACCGGGTTCGGTCTCGCCGGGCACACTTTCGAGATGGCCGAGGGCAGCCACACCACGATCATCCTGGACTTAAAAGCGCTGCCACTGTTGCCGGGGCTGGACGCGCTGAACGTGACCAAATACCGCACCCGCGCCAGCAAGACCAACCGCGATTTCACCATCGCCGGCACGCACTTCGACGGCACCCCGGACCCGCTCCGGCTGGACGTGTTCTACGACGCCCAGACCTCCGGCGGACTGCTCATCAGCGTCCCCGCCGACCGCGCGGACGAACTGGTCCGCCAGCTCAAAGCCACTGGCGCGCTGGTGGCCGTGCCGGTGGGTGAGATCGTCAGCCGGCGGGACAAAGCCTTGT
>JBBRUO010000085.1:0-14557 GCA_038247725.1 Gemmatales bacterium | reverse complement strand
CTCGGCAGGAGCCTCGCCCTCCCAAGAAACAATCTCCCCTCCGGGTTGCTTCGCAACCGACCTCCCCTCAACGAGGGGAGGTGGAAGACCAGCTCGCCCCTCAGCGGTTTGGGACACCCTTGGCGGGTTGGTGTCTCATGGCCGGAACACGAATTCGGACGAGTTTAACACCGCCCACAGGACGTTTTCGAGCCGCTCCCGCCACGCCGGGGCGAGCCGCTCGGTCGGCGGGTCGCCCCGCCGGGCGGCTTCTTCCTGCCGGAGTTTCACGGTCGTCGCCTCGGCTGCCAGGTGGTTCGACCACGACACATACGGTTCGGGTAGCCGTTTCACCGCTGGTTTCGGCGCGGGCGTCCGGACCCGTTCGGCGAACCCCACGCGGAGATACTCCCCGTAAACCTTGCGCTCCTTCTCAGTCGGCTTCCGGGTGAGGACGCGAAGGAACACCGCGTCGAGCAACTCGTCCACGGAGTTCGCCGACAGGGCCAGCGCGGTCACCGCGTGGTCGTCGCTCAGGCGGGTCAGCCAGCCGCCGACCGGCCCGTTCTGGAGGATGGCCGGCTGGAGGACGTTCGTCGCCGCCTCACGGGTGGTGAGCGGATCTTGTCGGGAAGCCCGCCAGCCGAACGCTTCCAGTACGTCGGCCACCAATTGCAGGCGGGGCAACGCCAGGCTCGGCCGGTCCCGCTCGTTCGAGGTGCTGGTGAGCATCCACGCCCGGCGGGGCTTGCCGAGCGAGATGGATGTATTCAGGTCGCGGACGCCGTCGAGGTCGAGGCTGGCTTCCTCCACGCGGAACGGCTTGCCCGCCCCGGCGAACAGGGAATCGACGATTTGCTCGGCCGTGAGCCGCCGCCGGGCGGGCGCGGTGAACAGCACCGGGGTCTCGCTTAGCATCGGGTCGGCGGCCCGCTGGTAGGCGTGCGAGGTGAGGATCAGGCGGGTCAGGTGCTTGGCGTCGTAACCGCCGCGCACGAGTTCGCGCCCGAGCCAGCGGAGCAGTTCCGGGTGGCTCGGCTTACCCCGCTCCCAGTCGTCGGCCGGTTCGACCAGCCCCCGGCCCATCAGCCGCCGCCAGACGCGGTTCGCCATCACTTGAGCGAACCGCTCGTTTTGCGGCGCGGTGACGAGTGCCGCCAGTCGGTCGCGGGGGTCGTTCGGCTCCTCCGCCAACTGCTTCCCGAGTTCCTCCGGGGCGAACCGGGCGAACGGCCACTTGGCATCGACCACCGTCCCCGGCTTCAACGTCACGCGGATGAGCGGGGTCCGCCCGCCCTGGTGGATCGAGTCGAGCGGCACGCTGCTGGACGCCGGCAGTTTCACCGGCTTCGTGGCGAGCAGTGCGGCCAGTTCGAACAAATCGCGCTGGGTCGAGACGTGCCCCGGCGCGTCGTGGCAGCGGGCGCACTTCATCTCCACGCCCAAAAACGCCCCGGCCACGACCGCCCCCTTCATCGCCATCGGCACATCGTTCTGCGACGCCACCCCGAACCCGGCCGGGCCGCCGAACCGCACGCTTCCCCGCATCCGCAGCAACTCCGTGACGAACAGGTCGAGCGGCTTGTTGTCGAGGAACGACTCATACAGCCACCAGCGGAACGGGCCGGTGTTGTTCAGCGTCGGGTTGATGACGTTCGGGTTCTCGGCCAGCACGTCCAGCCAGTAACCCATCTGATGATCGGCCCAGCGGGGGTCGGCGAGCAGCCGGTCAACCACCGTCTCCCACCGGCTGGGGGACTTGTCCGCGAGGAAGCGGCGGATTTCGTCCGGCGTCGGCACCACGCCGACGGTGTCCAGCGTCACCCGCCGGAGGAAGGTCAGGTCGTCGGCGAGCGGGGTGAGGGTGGTGTGGTCTGCGTCCAATTCGGGCCAATGCGCCCCTTCCTGGATCCACGTTTCCAGGGTCCGGACTTCGGCCGGGGTGAGACGGTCCCCCTTCGGCGGCATGACCCCGTCGTCGGTCAGTTTCACCCGCGCGAGCAGCGCGCTCGTGGCCGGCTTGCCGGGGGTGATCGCAGGCCCGTCGCCGTGCCCCCCGGTCAGCGCGCCCGCCAGGGTGTCGAGTCGAAGACCGCCCTTCGGTTTCTCCCCGGTGTGGCACGCGGCACACTTCGCGGTGAGGATCGGCAGAACTTGTTTGTGGAAGTGGACCGCGCCGACCGGGGCGGTGCCCTGCTGCTTCACCCGGTCGATCTTCGCGGCGAGGAAGTGGTCGATGGGGTTGAGCGCCGGATATCCCTTCGGTAGCGGCGGGACTTTCTCGTCCGGCGTGGCGGCGAGCCAACTCCGCGCGGCGTCACGCCGGGTGTCCCAGTACGCCTGATGCTCTTTCCGTTTCGCCGCGCGAGCCGCCGCGTTCATCCGGTCGAGTTTGGCTTGCCGCTCGGACTCGTAAACAGTCCAACCGGCGTCGGTGTACGGAATGGGCGGGCCGGATGGGGACACTAGTTGCCAGGTGTCGGTTCCAGCGAGCGACACCGCCACCACCGTCTCGCCGAGTTCCGGCCGGCGGCGGTTGTTGCCAAGGTAGTTGCCGACGATGGTTTCCAGGACGACGAGGTGGTCGCCGCCGGTCGTGTCCAGGTGTGCCCACGTCTCCCGGTTGCCGGGCGGGGCGAAGCGGAAGTCCGGCCCGAGGTCCAGATAACTCTCCGGCTTCGCAACTTTGCCATGACCGCTGCCGTCGGTCGGCGGGAACGGGGTGGTGAGTAGGAGTTTGTCGTTGACGTACAGTCGGGCGGCCCCCCGGCCCCGCAACAAGACGCGGTGCTTGCCCGGCGGCAGCGGCACGACCGCCGCCGCCCGCAACAAGAACGGGTTCGGTCGGTCCCCACGAACGCCGGTATCGATGTACTTGTGCGGCACCTCGAACAGCCCGAACGATCGCTCGCGGTAGCTTTCGGTCGCTGGCGGCGGGAGTTCCGGCCAGGCGTTGCGGGCGGGCAACCCGGCCTCGCACAACTGCACCAGCACTTCGCCCGTCGGCAGGTCGGCGCGTTTCACCACCGGCGGGGGCGGCACGAACTGGTAGCGGTTTTTCAACTCGGCGTCCGGCAGGGCCGCGCGCCACACCGTCACCTCGTCGAGTTTCCCCCGGAACGAGTTCCCCGCGCCGCCGCCGTTCCCGGTGCCGATGGTCAGGTCGTCCGCGTCCGTCACCGGGGCGCGGGTGGTGGCCCCGCCTTCGTCCCAGGTGCCCTTCACGCTTTCCCCGTCGATGTACCCGCGAACGCTGGTCGGTTTGCCGAACGTGTACACCACCGCGACGTGGTGCCAGCCACCCGGCGCGAACCCCTTCGCGGTCGTCCAGCGGTGCCACTCGGCCGGCTTGCCGTCGCCTGGCGCGGAGGCGAACAGGAACGACACGCGGGCCGACCCCTTCTCCCCCTTCAGGCGGAGGGCGTAGTTCTGGTTCTTCTCCGGGAACCCCGGCGCGCGGTTCCGCCCTTTACCGATGACGTAGACGTAACTGCCGTCCTTGAGGCCCGCCACGTTCACCCACGCCTCCAGGGTGAGCGCGTCGCCGGTGTCGAACCGCAGCTTCGTCTTCGTCAGGTCCACTTCGCGGATGGTGACGGACTTGTTCGCCGCCGTGAACGTCATCGAGGTGTTGGTCGCGGCGAACGCGGGGTAGATCGGCGGGCGCGGGCCGGGTTCGAGGTGCTTCGCCGAGGCCTTCGGCACGCCCGGTTCCCCGACGGCATCGAACCGCCACACCGCGAGCGGCTGTTCGGTCGAACCCACGTCGTTCTGGGCACGGACCCGCGGCGCGACGGCGAAGAGCAACAGCAGAATGAACGCGAGGCGAATCATGAACGAACCACGCGGACGGTGACGAGGGCCAAACGTGATCCCGCGAATACCCGCGCGGGATCACTCCGGAGTGTTCCTGAAGTATCCAGTTGCAGCCGACGGCGTTCAAGCATATTTTCGTCCTGTGCAAATATTCGATCACTGGCTCACCGACGACGAGATGGATCGCATCCGCACCTTCGCACGGACCCACCCGCTCGGAGGCGATCGCCGACTCACGTTCCTGATGCTTGACGTGAACGTGGTCGCGTGCAGTCCGGCCAGCGTCGAACGCATACTCAAAGACGCTCATCGACTCGCCGGTTCGTCGCCCGTGCCCGGCAAGAAAGGCACCGGCTTCGTCCAGCCGACCCGCGCCCACGAGCACTGGCACATCGACGTCAGTTATCTCAACATCGCCGGCACGTTCGACTTCCTCTGTTCGGCCCTCGACGGGTTCAGCCGGGCCATCGTGCCCCCCGAGATCCGCGAGACGATGGAGGAATCCGACGTCGAGATCATTCTTCAGCGGGCCCGCGAGTGTCACCCCGGTGTCACTCCGCGGATCATCTCCGACAACGGCCCGCAGTTGCCCCGGCGTGTCGCGGGTGCTGGTCAGCCGCTTGGCCACGTGCGGGATCGCCTGGCCGTCGAGCCGCAGTACCTCGAACCGCCGCAGTGACGACGGCATCGAGCGGTTCACCACGACCGGGAACAGTTCGGCCAGTCGGGTGGTGGTGTCCCGGAGGAAGCCGACGGACAGGGAGACGGGGAGGCGGCGGAGTTTGGCGTCGAAGGCGGCGTCGCAGCCGGGGGTGGCGTCGCGGTCGCGGGTGAGGTGGGCCTGGCGACCGGAGCCGACGTCGGTGAGGGCGTCGAACAGCCAGCCGACGAGGTTCGGGAAGGTGACGACGTGTTCGTAGGACCGTCCGCGGTGGCGGTCGAACAGTTGGGCCAGAGCGTCCGGGTCGAGGGCGTAGCGGAACAGGGCGAGGGGCAATCGGTCGAGCAGATCCTCGGCGGTGGCGACTGGGGTGCGGGGCGGTGGGGGGGCAGGATCGTGGCGTCGGAAGTGGAGGAAGGGAAACTCCCTCAGCACAGCACACCACCGCCGGCGCAACCCCCAACTCCCGCCCCCGGCCAACTTGTGCCCGCACAACATGTGCACAGCACTGGCCGCGCCCTCCCGAAGGCTATCTCGGCAGTCGTTCTAGCGACCGCCGCCACGCCGAGTACGACTCCTGCCAGGTGGCCCACGCCCGCTCCTGCTCGTCCAGAAGTTCTTCCAGGTCCGTCACCTGCCGGCGGGCGTCGGCGGTGCGGTCACCCCAGTCGTCGTCCGGTTCGAGGGCCGGCCGGCGGAGTGGCACCGGCGGGTCGGCGTCCGCCAGCACGTCGGCGAACGCGCCCTCGTAGCGGTCCAGCGCGGCCAGGCAGTCGCCGACCGCTTGCTCCACTTCCGCGAGCGCCCCGGCCCACCCGCCTTTCCCGTGTTCGCTCATCGCGCGTCCCCCCGGTGCGCCCCCGCACGGCCGGCGGAATAGCGAACCTGGCAAACGGTTTCGACCCGACTTTTCGGGGCGGATCGGCGGGAAAATGGTTGCGTCTTCCCCGGCCGGGAGTGTATGTCGCCCGGCTCAATCGGGGGCCACTCCGGTGCGGTGGGGGACCGCCGGAGGGGGGATTTGGGGGACCGCGCCGCCCCGAGCGCGACCCGCGAGGCGATGCCATGTACGTGGTCTGTTCCACCCTCTGCTTCGGGCGGCTGAAGTTGGAGGACGCGCTTCGACACATCCGCGAGATGCACTTCGCCAAGGCCGACTTGGCGATCCACCACGACGGGCCACACCTGACCCCGGCGGACGTCCTGGCGGACCCCGGCAAAGTGGCCCAGAAACTCCGCGCCAGCACCCTCGGCTTCGCCGGGTTCCATCTGACGTTCGCCGAGTTGGACGGCCCCGCCGTCCGCGACCAACTCCGCGCCGTGTGCAAACTCGCGCGGATGCTGGCCGTGCCCCTCGTCACGGTTCTGTCCGCGCCGAGCGGGAGCGACATGACCGTCGAGGTCGAGCGACTCGCCGACTGGCGGGCGATGGCGGAGGCGGACGGGCTGCTGCTGTGCCTGGAGACGGCGACGGGCACGCTGGCCGGGGACGTGAGCGGGGCGGTGGAACTGTGCCGCCAGGTGCCCGGCCTCGGCCTGACCCTCGACCCGAGCTACTTCGTCACGCCCCCGCTGGCCGGGAACGTGGACCCGCTGTACCCCTACGTCCGGCACGTGCGGATGCGGGACACCGGCGCGAAGGTGGAGCAGTTCCAGGTCCGCATCGGTCAGGGGGAGATCGAATACGGCAAGGTGATCGGCAACCTGGACCGCTTCCGGTACGACCGGGCACTGGCGGTGGACGTGCGGGACACCGCGAACTGCGAATTCCCCGTCGCGCCCGAAGTGCGAAAGCTGAAGTATCTGCTGGAATCGCTGGTGTGATAGGCGTCCCGGCGAACCCGGCCGACGTCGGCCGGGTTCGCCGGGATTCACCCCACGACAACCGTCGCGCGTTTGGTGCCCTTCTCCACCGGGGTCACGTCCCCGCGCGCTTTGCGGACGGTGTCGGCGAGGCCGGCGGAGTCGAGGCCCATGTCGGCGAGCAGTTCGTTCCGGTCGCCGTGTTCAATGAATTTGTCCGGGTACCCGCACCGGATCACGCTCCGCGTGTCTAGCCCGGCCGCGTTCGCCGCCTCCAGTACGGCGCTGCCGAAGCCGCCCTGAAGCGTCCCCTCTTCCACCGTCACCACCAGCGGCAGGCTCTCGACGGCGGCGAGAATCGTCGTCGTGTCCAGCGGCTTGACGAACCGGGCGCTGATGACGCCGACGTTGATGCCGTCCTCGCGGAGGTCTTTCGCGGCTTGCAGGCAGGCGAAGGCGGTGGTGCCGAAGGCCAGGAAGCAGCCGTCCGGCCCCCACGTCAGCACCTCGGCCTTACCCAGTTCGATGGGCAAGTGCGGCTTGGCGCGGGGGAGTGTCTCGGCGTTCGCGCGGGGAATACGGACGCTCACCGGGCCGGACTGCTTCAGCGCCCATTGCAGCATCGGCGCGATGTCGGCCTCGTCCGCCGGGGCCAGGCAGGTCATGTTCGGGAACAGCCGCAGGTACGGGATGTCGAAGCAGCCGTGGTGCGTCGGGCCGTCCGGGCCGACGACGCCGGCGCGGTCCACCGCGAACACCACCGGCAGGTTCTGGAGGCACACCTCCTGGAAAATCTGGTCGAAACTCCGCTGCAGGAAGGTGCTGTAGATGTCCACGATGGGACGTGCGCCGGCCTTGGCCATGCCGGCCGCGAAGGCGACGCCGTGGCTCTCGCAGATGCCCACGTCGAAGAACTGCTGGGGGAAGTCGGTGCGGACCTTCTCCAGCTTGTTCCCCTGGCACATGGCGGCCGTCAGCACGCACGCCTTCGGATCGGCCGCGAGCGCCGCGTGGATGGCCCCGGACATGACATCGGTGTACGCCCGGCCGCCGCCCTTCTTCACGCTGATGTTGCTCCGGCCCGGCCCGACCGCCTCGAACACGCCTGGGCTGTGGAACGTCACCGGGTCGTCGGCCGCCTGCTGGACGCCGTGCCCCTTGTTGGTGAACACGTGGAGCAGGAGCGGCCCCTTCTGCCCTTTCAAGTCGCGGAGGATTCGGCGGAGGGCCTTCAGGTCGTGACCGTCCACCGGGCCGAAGTAGCGGAACCCGAACTCCTCGAACAGCATGCCGTTCTTCAGCGTCGCCTTCAGCCCGTCGCGGATGCTCTCCAGCGACGACCGGGCCGCCTCGCCGATGAACGGGATCTGGCTGAGCAGCGAGTTCAACGTCCGCTTCCCGCCCCGGTACAGGCCGGTCATGCGGTACTGGTCGAGGTACTGGGCGATGCCGCCGGTGCGGGGGCAGATGCCCATCTTGTTGTCGTTCAGGACCACGAGGACATCTTGGTCCGCCCCGCCGATGTTGTTGAACGCCTCGAACACCATGCCGCTGGGCAAGGCCCCGTCGCCGATGACGGCGACGGCGCTCCGCTCCGGGTGGCCGAGCAGGTCGTCCCCGGCCTTCAACCCGGCGATGGTGGACACGCTCGCGCCGGCGTGCCCGGTCATGAACAGGTCGTAGGGCGATTCGGCCGGGTTCGGGAAGCCCATCAGCCCGCCCTTGGTGCGGATCGACGGGAACGTCTGGTAGCGGCCGGTAATGAGCTTGTGCGGGTAAATCTGGTGCCCGGTGTCCCAGATCAGCCGGTCGGTGGCGAAGTCGTAGGTGAGGTGCAGGGCGAGGCACAACTCGACGACGCCGAGGTTACTGGCGAAGTGCGCCGACCGGGTGGTTAGCACCGAGACCAAGGCCCCGCGGATCTCCTCCGTCAGTTGCACCAGTTGCTCATCGGTGAGGGCGTGGAGGTCAGCGGGCGAGCCGATGCGGGGCAGGATCTCGGCCATAAGAAACACTCCGTCCGATGGGGCGAACCCAAATTAGGGTCTGGCTTGGCGAGCCGGACTTCGATCCGTCACCGATCGCGGCTGACGACATATCGGGCCAAATCCGCGAGGGGCCGACCGGCCGGCCCGAACGATTCCGCGGCGGCGACCGCCACCGCTCCGAGTTCCGTCGCCTTCCGCCGGCTAGCCTCCTGACCGAGCAATCCGGGGTAAGTCAGTTTGCCCCGGTCAGCATCCTTGTTCACCCGTTTGCCGGTGGTCGCGGTGTCCCCGGTGACATCCAACAAGTCGTCTGTCACCTGGAACGCCAGCCCGAAGGCGGCGGCGTATTCGTCGATACAGCGGAGAACGCCGCGATCCGCGACGCCCGCCGCGTGGACGCCGAGCCGCAGTGCCGACCGGAACAGCGCGCCCGTCTTCCGTCGGTGGATGGCCTCCAGGTCGGCCACCGTCCGCTTCGGCCCGCCGTCGAGAGGGCCAGTACCGGCGGGGAGGGCGATCTTCCCGTCGGCGGTGAGGTCGAGAACCTGACCGCCGACCATCCCCGCAGCCCCCGCGCCGCGGGCTAGTTCCAACGTACAAACCGCCGCCGTCGCCGGGGCGTAACCGTCGGCCAGCACCTCGAACGCGAGCGTCAGCAGCGCGTCCGCGGCCAGGATCGCCATCGCCTCGCCGAACGCGACGTGACACGTCGGCCGCCCCCGCCGGAGGTCGTCGTCGTCCATCGCCGGCAGGTCGTCGTGGATGAGCGAGTACGTGTGGATCATCTCCACCGCGACGGCAGCCGGCAGGGCCGCCGATGTCGCCCCGCCGACCGCCTCGCAGGCGAGCAGGCCGAGGAGCGGGCGGAGCCGCTTGCCGGGGGCGAGCAGGCTGTACCCCATCGCCGCCACGACGGTCGCGGGGGCGTCACCCGTGAGCCGGGCGAGTGTCTCGCCGAGGGACGATTCGACGGCCGCCTGCCGGGGGGCCAACTGTACCCACACGTCGCCGGACACCGTGACCGCCTCGGGTGATGAGAGAGGAATTCAAACCCTCTTCATACTAGCGAGGCGGTGCAGCGTCCGGCGTTGGGAGTTTACTTTCTCTGGCAAAGTGTTCAAGGGGAAAACGCGGGCAGTTGGCCGATGGGTGGGGCCTTACCGGCCGGCCACCGACGGGCGTTGCGGCAGGCGGGCGTCCGGCTTGCCGTCGCGGGTGTGCTGGTGGCACTTCAGGCACGTCATCTGCATGTCGAAGTACGCAAGCATGACGCCGTCGATGTTCCTGTCCTTCGCCTTGCTCGTGACGGTCTCGGCCGCCCGGCGGAACAGGTTGATCTGGAGTTCGTACTCCTTCGACCGGCCGGCGTTGAGGAACTCGGCCGCCTGACTGATCCGCGCCAGCGCGATCGACGCCTTCTCGACCTTCGGGAAATCGCCGAGGGCGACCCCTTCGAGGAGAGTCTGACTCTCCTTCAACTTGGCGGCCATCAGTTCGTGCCCCTTCGGCAGCGGCACCCGCTGCGGGCGATCCTCCGCCTTCGGCTTCGGGGTGTCCCGGTCGGCCGGCGGCCGGGCGGGCGTGTGCCCGATGACGGCCACCACGCCGAGGGTGGCGGCGACGAGGACGGCGGTGGAACGGATGCGTGACATGTTCTACTCTCCGGCGGGTGACGGCCGTCCAAAAGTGGACGACCCTGTCTCCTATTGTATCCCGACCGCTCGCATCGTCGGCCGCCGTCAGCCGTCGGCCCGCCACTCGTAAGTCGCCGCTTGCCCGACCGTCTCCTCCACTTCCACCCGCAGCACGCCGGGTGTCAGCCCGTGGACGGACTTCAAGTCGTCCAGCAGCCGGTGCGCGATCCAGCGGGCGAGCAGTTCAGCGGTGGTGTTCTGGATGGGCAGCAGCACGCAGTCCTCGCGGGGGAACGACCACTCCTTGTCGGCGAACCGGACGACGACCTGCGGCCCGACTTCGGTCACCCGGATCCGCGGGTTCTCCGTGGCCAGCAGCATGTGGTGGTCGAGTTCGTCCACCACCACCTTCGCGCGGTTCTTCAGCGCGACGAAGTCGAACACGTACCAGTTCTCGTCGAGCGGCCCGTCGATCCGCACGGCCGCGCGGTAGTTGTGTCCGTGCAACCGCTCGCACTCGGTCTTGTCGTAAGTGATGAAGTGCCCGCAGCAGAACACCAAGTAATCCTTGGTCACGCGGACGGAGAAGCGCTCGGCGGGCATGGGTCTTACAACCAGTCGGGGGCGGGCCATCGGAACTGTGCCGACGGCTTTACCTTATCTTCCCGCAGGGCGACGAACAAGCACGCCGTCACCAGGTCGGCGGTGGTGCCGGGGTTCAAGCGGTTGCCGTCGGAGCGGAGAGACCCGTCCAGTTCGACCCCGGCGCGGCGACCTTCGGGCGTGTCAAGGCCGCCGAGTGCCAGAACGGCGGCGGCGCGCCGGCGCACGTCTTCCGCCACGGCGAGGCCGCACTTGCGAACGATCAGCGAGTCCGCAAACGCGGCCAGGAGCCGCAATTGACAGTCGATCACCGCCGCTTCCACGCTGCCGAACTTCGCCAAGGCGGTCAGAAAGGCGGGCACGCCCGACTCGAAGATGTCGGCGAATCCGTTCGCGTATTGGCGGGCGATGAGGTCGCGGTCGGCCGCCAACTTCATCGCTTCGAGGAGCGTCACCGTCGGCCGTTGCCTCACATCTTGCTCCGCGGCGTCACCCAACCCGCCGGGGTTTGCCAGCCGGATCGCGTGGTACGCCCGCACCGCGTCATCGACGGTGAGCGACGCCAACACGTCGCGGACGCCCGCTGACAACGGGGTGCCGCGCGGGACGGCGGCCAGCGGCGCGAGCAGAAGCACGATGCCGAGGTTGGTGTTCTGCCCGACCGCGTCGCGGGTGGCGCGCGCGGCCAACTCGATCGTCAGTCCGACGGGGTTCACGCCGGCCGCGTCGAACGCACGGGCGGCGGCGGCCGCGCTGAGGAGAAAATCCGTCAGGCCCGTCCCCGCGAAGTCGGCCCCCCGGTGGACGTTCCCCACCTTGCGGGCGACGGCCTCCCAGATGCACGCCGTCTGAAACGCTTCGACGATTTGGCTCACCGACATTCCCCCGCGATGAATCGGACGATTTCCGCCGCCACGTCCACGCCGCACGTCGGCGCGAGCGCCCGCCAACCGGGGACGGCGTTGACTTCGAGGACCAGCCACTCGCCGCGGTCGTTTGGCAACAAATCCACTCCGGCGACCTCGCACCCGGTCGCGGCGGCGGCGGCCACCGCCAGCTTCGCTTCCGCGTCCGCCAAGAGGAACGGCTCCGCCGTTCCGCCCTGAGCCACGTTCGTCCGCCAGTCGTCGCGGGCGGTCCGCTTCATGGCGGCGATCACGCGACCGTTCAGCACGAAAGCCCGCACATCCCACCCCGGATGCCGGACGAATTCCTGGAGGTAAATCACCCCGCCGGTCTGCTCGACGGCGCGGACCGTCCGCCACGCCAGTTCCGCATCCGTCACCCGCACCAGGCCCCGCCCTTCGGAGCCGAACAGCGGCTTCACCACCACGTCACGGCCGAGACGCTCGAACGCGGCCATCGCGTCCTGCCACGTCTGGCACACCACCCCGCGCGGGATCGGCAGACCGGCGGCGCGAAGGCGAACATCCGTCAGGAACTTATCGACGCAGGTTTCCACCGCCTTCGGGTGGTTCACCACGATCCGCCCGCGGAGGAGGGCCAGTTGCAGAACGTCCAGGCGGAACACCACCTGTTCGAGCGACCCGGCCGGCATGGTGCGGACCAGGATCGCGTCGAAGCCGGAGAGGGGGTCGGTCGCCGCGACCGGGTCGGCGAAAACCGTTCGGAAATCGACGGCGGCGGCCGCGTGGCCGAGTGCGTGGGCGGCGCGTAGCACGTCCTGGACGTGCCAACCGGTGCCCCCGGAGAGGACGGCGAGCGTCATGCCGGCTGTACCGTCGGGGGTAGCGGTGGCGGGAACAAGTCCGCCACCCGCACGCGGAAGCCGGGCAGGAGTGGGTCGCCGGGCAACTCTTGGTCGGCCGTGTAACGGCGGATGGTGCCGTCCGCGAGGTATACCAGCACCGTCTGGAGGACGGCGTTCACCACCCAAATCATCGGCACGTTCACCAGCAGGTAGTCGTTCACCTTGTCGTCCACTTCCTCGTACAGGTCGTTCGGCGACACCACTTCGACACACAGGTCGGGCACGAGACGGGCGTACCCGCGCGGGGGCCGGTCGTTCGGGAAGCGGCCGGTGCGAACGAACGACACGTCGGGTTTGCGGACCAACTTGGGCCGGTGCGGGAAGCAGATGTAGCCAGCGTCGTTGACGAAGACTTCTCCCAGGCGGTGATCCTCCACGAACGCCCCCAACCGGCGGGCGATCTTGAGTTGAATCAGCCCGTTCTCGTTCCCCATGTGCTTCTCCACGGGAGTGCCGTCGATCAATTCCCAACCGCTCATGCCCGACAGTCCCTCAAACTCCTCCGGGGTGAGTGGCGGGGTCCGGCGCGCGGCGGCGCGGACTTCCCCCTGATCCTTCTCCACGGGTTTGCCGTCGATCAATTCCCAGCCTTTCGTGTCCGGGAGTGCCTCGAACTCCTCCGGCGTGTAGGTGATTTCGGCCATCGTTTGAGTCATGACAGGCCCTCCGCGTGTGCCGGTATTCTACCCCAGAAACGACTTCGTCAGCAGCGTCGGCTCGCACTTCCCGAACGTCCGCGACCGGCCGGTCTTCAGGTTCACCAGCGTGACTTCGGCCGGTGAGAACAGCATCGGGTCGATCTGGTAGAAGTCGCCGTACTTGGCGAACAGCTCGGCGAACAGCGCCCCGTGGTCCGGCGACGCGGACGACGGCACCTTCGGCCCCAGCGCGTCGATGATCTCGTCGTCGGTGCGGACCCACAGCGTCACCCGGCCGCCGTACAGGATGGCGTCGTTGGTGCGGCCGATGGCGGTCATCTCGTCGGCGGCGACGGGCGGCAAGGGGGCGGTGCCGAACCCGCTCACGACCGAATGCAGGTCGAAGTGCAACTCGTGCAGCTTGTGCAGGGCCGTCTCGACCGACCGCGCCACGACTTGCAAGCTGCCGGCGAGGCTGAACGAGGGGGCCACCAGGAGCGTCAGCCGCTCCGCGTCGGTGGGCAACTTGCCGACGACGTGCGCCACCACGTCTTCGGTGACGTGCTTGCGGCACTCCAACACGCCGACGGCGCAGGAGGCGGTCTCGGTCAGCTTCAACTGGGTGAGCAACTCCTCGCGGCCCACCAGTGCCCGAATCGGCCCCGACCCCATCGCGAAGAAGCGGTCCACCTGCACCTTCATGCCCGCGTACTGCGAGGCCATGCACGCCCGCACCGGGTCGTCCGTCCACACCTGCACGAGCGGCCCGCCGTCGCCGGGGACGAGCGACACGTCGGCCAGGTCGGACAGGCACGCGCGAGCCATCAACACCCCGGCGCGGAGGCTCCCCGTGACGGCCCCGCCGCAGTCGATCACCCGCGCCCCGCCGACAGTGGAAACTGCCACTCGACACCGCACCGCATCTCGTGCCAACTCGTCCGCGACGGCCCACGCCCGTTCGTTCAGGGTCATTTGTGTTCCTCCAGGGGGACTCTCAACAGCGTATCCAGTTCCGCCGCCCGTCGTCGTAACTCCGCTTCGCAGTCGGCTTCGGTTCCGGCTTCGGCGAAAAGCGTCAGCACCGGTTGCCCGGCCGCGATCACACTTCCCGTGGCGGGAATGTCGGCGAAGTCGGGGCGTCGCCACACGTCGGTGCAGTTGGCGAGCGACTCGTCCCACGGGCCGGACGCGGGGAACGTCAGCGGCGCGGCGGCGTAGTAAATGCCCTTACCGACGACACGATGGAACGGTGCGGGCGGCCCGGCGGGGCCGAGGAACGCGCGGCCGGTGGCAAACTCCAGCACCTCCGCCCCGGCGGTGTAGCGGGGGTTGATCTCAATCGTCCACGGCATTCCGGTGCCCAGGTCCATGAAGTCCGTGCCCCAACCGTGTCGCAACTCGAAGTCGGCATACGCTTGCAGGTGGACCGTCATGTTCCGCGCCAGGTCGGCATCGGAATGGGAGATGTTGCCGGCGTACCCGAATGGCGGGGCGTGCAGCCAATCGGTGGCGATCAGTTGCCGGGTCAGTCCGAACAGGTGCGTCTCGCCCGCGTCCCGGCGGAACAGCGCGGACATCGGCCGACCGTCCACAAATCTCTGGAGGCAGTATGCGGGGTTCGCCGAAACGGGGTCGAAGTCGCTGGACTTGGCGAACCGCACATG
>JBBRUO010000084.1:0-14589 GCA_038247725.1 Gemmatales bacterium | reverse complement strand
CGGTGTTGGCCCACCGGCTCATTCTGCGGCCCGAAAGTCGGCTACGGAAGAAGACCCCGGCCAGCGTGGTGAACGAGTTGGTGTCCGAGGTGCGGGTGCCCCTGACCGACCGCCAGGTGACGGCGAACAGCGACTACTTCAAGTAGGCGCGGGGCGGGCGAGGGGGGTCGGATGCCTTCGCGGGCATCCGACCATCCGACCTGGAGCGGACCTTCCCGCCGCGCTCAGCCGGTGAAGGCGTACCGGTCGCGGTCGGCGCTGTCGGCGTTGACCGACCCGATCACCCACCGGTTCACGTCCCGCAGCATGTGCGGGTGCAGGCGGTGGGTGGTGGCGTAGGTGTTCAGTTGGACGTCCGCCCCGGCCGCGTACAGGGTGCCGTAGTCGCGGCGGGCGGACCCGCACGGGACCACCGCGTTGGCGATGCCGTGGCCGATCATCACCTTCATGCCGCGGACGGCGTTCCAGCGGAACACCGGGCAGCCGGCGGCCGCCTTGGGCACGGCCCCGTTCAGCGCCGCCACCCCGCCCACCTTGTCGCCGAGGGCGAAGGCCGCGCGGTAAGCCGCCGCCGCCCCCTCGCACACGCCGACGAAGAACACCCGCTCGGTGTGGATGTGGTACTCGCGGCGGGCCTGCGTCACCGCCCGCCAGACGAACTCGTTCACCACGTCGGCGTGTTCGGTCCCCTGGCCCCACCCGCACGCCAGTTGCCCGTCCTCTCGGACCCCCAGCAACTCCGGCCCGCGGAGGCTGACGGCGACGTAGTTGCGGGAACTCATCCGCGGCACCAGGTCCAGCACCTGCTCCTCGTTCGACCCGTGCGGGTGGAACAGCACCAGTAACGGGTACGCATACCGGGGCACGTAGTGGTCGGGTTCGCGGAAGTGGTACATGGGCGTCGGGGTGGGCGGCGCGGCGTCGAGAAGCCCCGTGATGGGGCGGTCGAGTCGCCATTTCGAGCCGATAGGGGCCATGGTTTCCTGTGCGGTCTGGGCGTTCGGCGGCGCGCGAGTGTGTCGGGGACCGGTGCGGGCCTACTCGGCGGGCGAGCGGCCGGCGACCCGGTCGGACGATGAGACTTTATGTCGCGCCGCCGGCCCGGTCAACGAACTGTTGACGAAAACTCCTTGAAATCCCCGCGTTTCGGCCCGCCGAGGGTGGGGTCGGTGCGGTTGGGCGGTGCGCAGGGGAGTTGTGAAAGTCCGCCGCGCGGGCCGACTTTAACGGTCGGCCGAGTTGCGCGCGCGGCGGGCGGGTCCGGCGGCGAGCGGGACCGCTACGACCGGACGACGGGCGACGGGTGGCCGGGACGGAAAAACGACTTTGATTCATGACGCGATCCTTCGCGGCGGGGACTCCAGACGGTCGAAAGTACCCGGCCGCGCGACCGGTACCAACGTCAACCGACCCGGAACGGCCGTCGCGCGATCGTCAGTCTTAGCGAATGATCCGGTCGCGCAAACGGGGCGGTTTGCGGTTTCGGCGGGATTGATCGTTCGCTCACCGCCCCCACCGCTGCCGGGGCGGACTCATGCCCGGAGCCGACTTCGGTCCGATCCCGATCCCCATTTTGGCCGGGTCGCCGAGCGGGATCGGCGTCTCCTCGATCCCCCGCGCCTCGCCCCGGTCGTTCGCCCACTTGGTCACCTTCTGCGTCACCTCGGCGGCCAACTTGCTCGACGGCGACGCGCCGGCCGGTGGCAGGCCGAAGTCGATCCTCAGGTACCGCTGCAACAGTCGGGCGATGGCCAGCGCCGACTCCCGGTTCGGGTGCCGGCCCAACCCCTTCAGCACGTCCACCGCCGAGGCGTCGGACGGGTCTTGCGCGAGGACGATCTCGACCGCCATCAGCCGCACCGAACCGGGCTGGTCGGCGTCGGTCATCCGGTCGAGCAGGTCGGGCGGCAGCAACCGCGAGTCCCGCAGCAGGGCGGCCAGTTCCACCCGCAGCACGCCCGGCGTGGACGACTCGGTGATGAGCCGACCGAGTTCGAACGGCAGCGCCGGGTGGACCCCGGCCGACAGCAGCGCGTGGTAGTGGTCCACCAGGGTGCGAATGGCCCGCTCGCCGAGGGGCGGCGGCTCGGCGCTCCACCCGGTCAGGTCGCACAGGGCGAGGGGGGACAGTTGCCCGGCCGCGCCCGGCAGCGCGCCGTCGGCGGCCAGGGTGGGTTCGGCCAACATCCGGCGGATGGCCCCGCGGACGACCGCCCACCGCTCCTCGCCGCCCCGCAGCAATACCGCCACGGCGGCCGCCCGCACTTCCGGCAGGGGGTCGCTGAGGAACTCGCACACGCCGTCGAGGACGTCCAAGGTGGTCGCCGACGCCAGCGCCGTGACGGCCAGCACCCGCACCTCGCCGGTGACCGGGCCGCGGGCCACCCGCAACACCACCGCCGCCTCCGACCACCGCCAGAACGGCCGCCCCTGAAGCGCCGCCATCCCGGCCATCTGCACTTCGGCGCGGCGGTCCTCGAGCAGCTCGAACACCAGCGCCGGGTCGTCCCGCACCACCACCCGCAGCGCCCGCACCTCGGGCAGGTCGTGGAAGTCGGCGGGCGTCCGCGGCCACCGGGGGCGGGTTTGCAGCCGCTGACTCAGCACCCGCGCCCGGCGGCGCGGCCCGACCCCGGTGCGGGTCAGGTCGTGGACGACCAGCAGGCCGACGGCCACGAGCAGGAACAGGCCGCGACCGAACCGGGCGAACCCGTCGGCCGACTCGTGGGTCGCCACCCACAGCCAGCCGAGGGCGAGCAGGTACAGGATGATGACGGTGCCGCTGACCGGCGGCCGCCAGACGGCTCGTTCGCGGAGGAACAGGGTCGCCCCCAGCGCCGCCGCCAGCGCGCCGACGGCGAGGCTGATCGACTGGTACCGCGCGGCGGCGACGCCGAGTACGGCCACCGGCAGGGCGAGCAAGGCGAGGCTGACCGCGTGGTCGGAGACGGACCGGCGGGCCGGAAACATGGGTGTCCGTTCCACGGAGGTCGGGGACGCGGGGCGAACGCTGCCCCAACCGTAGGTCACGGCCGGGCGAAGGGCAAACGGCTGGGCAATCTCGCGCCGCCCAACCGCGCAGGCGGTTTCCCCGGTTCCGTCGCGGGCGGCGATTTCAGCGGGATTTCCCCCCGCCAAACGGCCGTCCGACCGGTTTGGCACAGGGTGTGCATATTGGCAATCGCCCGACACCAATCGTCGCCCCGGAGCGCGGGGCGTCAACTTCAACACGAGGGGTACGAACATGGCGAGCGGAAACGTGAACACGGAAGACGTGATGCCGGTGGCGAGCCGCATTAGCTGGGGGCCGATCGTGGCCGGGGCGGTGGTCGCCCTGTCCCTGTACTTCCTGCTCACCTTACTGGGGGCGGCGATCGGCTTCTCGATCTCTGACAAGACGACGACCGACGGGCTGGCCGTGGGGGCCGCCATCTACGCCATCGCCATCACCGCCCTGTGCCTGTTCGCCGGCGGGATGGTGGCCAGCCAACTGTCAGTGGGTGAGAACAAACTGGAAGGGGCGCTGTACGGCATCCTGGTGTGGGCGCTGGTGTTCGCCATGCTGATGTGGCTGATGGCCAGCGGCGTGCGGGCCGGGTTCAACGCCATGGTCGGGGTCGCCACGGCCGGCACCGTGGCCGCCGACGCGACCGCGCGGAACACCACCCAGGGGGACTGGGAGAAGACAGCGAAAGAGGCCGGGTTCACCCAGGAACAGATCAACAATGTGAAGGAGAAAGCCAAAGACGCCAAGGCCGAGGTCAAGGAGACGGTGAACGACCCGGCGGAGCGGGAGAAGGCCGCGCGGGAGGCCGGCCAAGCGGCCACCACGGTGTCGTGGCTGACCTTCGGGGGCACTCTCATCGCCATGCTGGCGGCCGTCGCCGGCGGCCGGTTCGGGGCCGGGCCGACGTTCCAACTGTTCACCGTCACCCCCGTTGCCACCCGCCGGATCCGCGTCGAACTGCCGTAACCGACACATGGTGCCGGCGATCGTCGTGAATCGCTAGCCGTCGAGGAAACTCGGCGGCTTTTTCACGCGCTCGCCGAATCGCGCCCGCAGCTCGCCGATTTTCCCCTTGCTCAACCCGGTGTGATCCAAGTTGAACCGCCTCACGCCCACCAGATGTGGCGACTCCAACAGTCGCGTGAACCCGTCAACACTGATGCCGCACCCGGTCAGGAACAGTTCCGTCAGGTGGCGGCACGCCGGGGAACTGGCCAGCAGGTCCGCCCCCTCGTCGCGGAAGCGGGCACCGCTGAACCGCAACGCCGTCAAACGTTCCATTCGCGGCGACTCCAACACGGCCCGCAACCCGGCCACGCTGATCCGCGAGTCCCCCATGCTGCACACGTTTAGGGTGTTCAAGCACGGCACCGCGTCGGACTCGGCGAACGCGACCAGTCCGGCGTTCGTGATCCCGCAACCGGGGACGTTCAGCACTTCCAACGCGGGCAGGTTTGGTGAGGTGACGAGCGCGACGAAGCCGTCATCCTCAATGCCGGTCAACGCTAAATCCAGGTTGACCAACTGGCGGAAGTTCTCGGATCCGGCGATCAAACCCGCCCCTTCCGGCCCGATGTCGTTCGACGAATTCGACCCGCCGGTGAGGATCAGGTCGCGGAGTCCCGTTAATTCGTCCGCGTGGGCCAGCGCCGCGATGCCGTCTTCCGAGACGCCGTTGTTCGGCAGTTCGAGCGTAGTCAGCGTCGCGAAGCGAGAGTCTTCGGCGATCAGCCGGCAACCGTCGTCGCCGATGCCGTAGGAATCGCCAACGAATCCGAGGGCTTCCAACCGGAGGTCATCGAGAGCAAGGAGAGCGGCGAACTCGGCTTCCCCGTCGCAGTCGCCGAACCGTAACTCCCGCAATCGGGCCATGAGCGGCGGGGTGAGCAGCGCCGTCAGTTCCTCCGGCTGCCACCCGGCCCAGGCCAGGCACAACCCGCGAACGCGATCCAGGTACGGCCCGGCCGCGAACCGCTCGCACAGATCGAGTTGCGGCTCGAAGTCCCACTCGTCCCGCGTGGGCGACAGGTGCCAGTCCGGGGCCAAGGCGAGCAGTTGTTGGTGTTCGACGAGGAGCGGGAATTCGACCTTCAGATGGTGGGGGAATCCCCGGTGGAACAACACCTCTTTCCCGAACAGCTTGAAGGGCTTCCGCCACGTCTTGGACTTCGCCTTCAGCAACTTCGCCACGCGCGCCTCCGCCGCGTCGTCCGCCTGCGGTTCGCACTGAAGGCGGATGAACTCGGCTCGTTCGGCGTCGCCGTTCTCTTCCAGCCAGTCGGCGAACACGAGCCGGGGCAGGTTGTTGTCCGGGTCGGCGGCCATCGCGGCGAGGAAGGCGGCTTCGGTATCCATGCCCATCAGGATAGCTGCGGTTCTCACCAACGTCAGCCGGCGGGGCTATTCCGAACAGGGTGGCGTTCACCACCCGCCCGCAGCCGTCCCGGTCGTCGGCTGGAGCATCGCCGGCAACTCTCTTCGGTCGTCGGTCAGGCCGGCGGGCACCGCTTCCCGGCTGGCCGCCGAATGTGGAATTCGCGGACCGGCCCTCATTCGCGCCAGTCAAACTGCGACGGTTGTTCCGCTGGTATCGCGGGGTGGGGGTCGTAAACTGACTGTTGACGCCGGACGTGCGACGGGCGTTCGGCCGAAACAGGAAGGGACCATCATGGGACGGCAGTTGACAGGGCGAGTGGCGGTGGTGACGGGGGCCTCGCGCGGCATCGGCCGGCGGGTCGCCGAGAAACTCGCCAAACTCGGCGCGCGAGTGGTCGCCACGGCGCGTTCCGAAAGTGAACTGGCCACCCTCGTCGCCGGCATCCGCGCGGCGGGGGGCGAGGCGGACGCGGTGCCCGCCGACCTGACCGACCCGACACAACGCGAGCAACTCCTGACGACGACGGTGGACAAGTTCGGCGGGCTGGACGTGCTGGTGAACTGCGCCGGGGTGTCCAGCTTCGGCGAGTTCGCCACGAGTACGCCGGACATCCTGCGGCGGGTGATGGAGATCAACTTCTTCGTGCCGTCGGAGTTGATCCGCCTCGCCCAGCCGCATTTGCTGGCGACCGCGAGCCAGCCGGGGAACTTCCGCCCGGCGGTGGTGAACGTGGCGAGCATCTGCGGGCGGGCCGGGATTCCGAGCCTGTCCGAGCATTGCGCCAGCAAGCACGCGCTGGTCGGGCTGACGGAGGCGCTGCGGGCCGAGTTCAGCCGCTTCGACATCGACGTGCTATTGGTACTGCCGGGGGTGGTGCGGTCGGACGACCTCAACCGCCATTTGATCCGCAACGACGGCCGGATTTACCTGAACTTCGACGGTGCCCAGACGCCGGACAGCGCCGCCGACGGGGTGGTGAAGGCGCTGGTGAGCAACCGCCGCGAGAAGGCCACCGGTGGGGTCAGCCGGGCGCTGTGGTGGTGCCGCCGACTGTGGCCCCGTGGCGTCCGGTGGATCATGCGGCGGAAGGTGGAGAAGTTCCTGGCGCGGGAGCAGGCGAGCGGCGGGAAGTAGGGCGCGGTCGAGCCGGCCGAAGGCCGGGGAGGCCCGACGGCCAACCACGCATCCGGCAATGTGGATGGGCGTCGGGCCTCATTCCCCTCCGGGGAACTTCGACCGCGACCTACAACGGTGCGGATCAGCCCGGCCCGCGAGGGGAAACACCGATGCGCAAGGTTGCCGACCTGCCGTTGTGGATTGGCACCGCCCGCGACGCGCGGGACATGCGGGTCGTTCTTGACTTGGGCATCGAGGCGGTGGTTGATCTGGCGATGGACGAACTTCCCGTTCACCCCACGCGGGAATTGATGTATCTTCGGTTCCCCTTGGTGGACGGCGAAGGTAACCCGGCGTGGCTTCTGCGTGCGGCGGTGGACGCCTTAACGGGATTGTTGACGGCGGGCGTGCCAACGTTGGTGGCGTGTAGCGCCGGGGCCAGCCGGTCGCCGGTGATCGCGGCGATGGCGATTGCGAAGCGGGAAGGGATTCGCCCAGAGGAAGCGCTGATGCGAATCGGACACGGCGACGTGTCGCCGGCGCTGTGGCGGGAGGTGGTTGCAGTAATTGCTGACAAGAGAGGCCATCCATGAGTCGCCACGACAAGACGCTCCGCAAAGTGCTGAGCGGGCGAAATGATGCCAACCTGTTGTTCGCGGATTTGCGCGGCCTTCTCAAACATCTGGGGTTTGACGAGCGTGTTCGTGGCGACCACTACATATTCACGCGGGACGGGTTGGCGGAAGTCATCAACCTTCAACCAAAGGACGGGCAAGCGAAACCGTATCAGGTGCGTACAGGTGCGGAAGTTAATTCAAGAGTACGGGTTGGGTGACGAGCCGGACGTCGAGCCGTCAACTCCGCCCGAACCGCCAACGCCGGAGGACAACACCGATGAGGAATGACGTTCGCTACGAGATCATCATCTACTGGAGCCAGGCGGACGGGGCGTTCATCGCCGAGGTGCCGGAGTTGCCGGGGTGTATGGCGGACGGGACGACGTACCGGGAGGCGCTCGCGGCAGCGGAAGTCGTGATCGGCGAGTGGATCGAAACTGCGACCGAACTCGGTCGGCCGATCCCGGAACCGAAAGGGCGGTTGATGTTCGCTTGATTCAACGGAGTGAAACGACCTCATGTGCGGCATCGCAGGGATGATTGACCTGTCGGGGAGCAAGCGGGCCGCGCCGCGCGGGGTGGTCGCGCGCATGACGGACGCCATTTTCCACCGTGGGCCGGACGAAGACGGCTACCTCGAACGCCCCGGCTTCCATCTGGGAATGCGGCGGTTGTCGATTGTCGGCCTCGCGGACGGTCAACAGCCGATCGCGAACGAGGACCGCACCGTCTGGGTCATCTTCAACGGCGAGTTCTTCGATTACCCGGAGAAGCGGAAGGAACTGGAAAGCAAGGGTCACGTCTTCCGCACCCACACTGACACGGAACTGATCCCGCACCTGTGGGAGGAGTACGGCCCCGGCTTCTGGGACCACCTGAAAGGGCAGTTCGCACTGTGCCTGTACGACTCCCGCACCGGCGAGTTCGTCCTCGGCCGCGACCGCGCCGGCATCTGCCCGCTGTTCTATTCGGTGCAGCAAATCGACGGGTCGCCGTGGTTGCTGTTCGGGTCGGAGATGAAGGCGCTGTTCGCGTCCGGGTTCGTGCCGGCCGAAGCCGACCCGACCGGACTGAACCACATCTTCACCTTCTTCGCCATGCCCGGCCCGAACACGGTGTTCCGGGGGATTTCGAGCATCGTGCCCGGCCGATACCTGCACTTCACGCCCGGCGTCGGCCGCGTGGAGACTCAGACGAAGCAGCGGACGTACTGGAAGGTGAGCTATCCGGACAAGGGCGATGAAGTGTATGGTTCGGACGAGAAGAAGGTGGTGGACGAATTCGAAGCCGTGTTGTGGGCGGCGGTGCAACGGCGGCTGCGGGCGGACGTGCCGGTGGTGTCGTACCTGAGCGGCGGGGTCGATTCGTCACTCGTGGTGGCGATGGCCTGCAAGGCGCTCGGCCGGGCGATTCCGACGTTCACCGTCAGCGTCACCGACAAGGCGCTGAACGAGACCTCGGAGGCGATGGAGACCGCGAACTACCTCGGTTGCACGCCGGTCGTGGTGAACTGCGGGCACGACGAGTTGCGGGCCGACTACCCGGAGTTGATCGGGGCCGCCGAGTTCCCGGTGATCGACACCGCCTGCCTCGGTCTGATGCACCTTGCCCGGCAGGTTCACGGCCACGGGTACAAGGTGGCGCTCACCGGCGAAGGGGCCGACGAGTGGCTGGCCGGCTACCCGTGGTTCAAGATCGACCGGCTGACGAAGTTCCTGGATATGGTGCCGGGGGTGCCGCTGGGGTACGCCCTTCGCACGGCCGCGATGAAACTCGGTGGCCAGCCGACGTATAACCTCGAAGAGTACAGCTACCCGGAAAAGGTGATGGGCGGGCGGAACGGCTGGCTCGACGTGTACGGCCTCATGAGCCTGAACAAGCTCCGGTTCTTCACCGGCGACATGCGGAAGGCGGTGCTGGCCGAGTCCGCGTTCGACGCCTTGGAATTGCCGAAAGAGTTGCACCGCTGGCACCCGTTCCACCGTCAAATGTACCTGGGTGCCCGCGTCATGCTGCCGGGGCACCTGCTGGCGTCGAAGGGCGACCGGGTGGCGATGCATTCGTCCGTGGAGACCCGCTACCCGTTCCTCGACGAGGACGTGATCGACTTCATGGCGAAGTTGCACCCGCGGTGGAAGTTGCGCGGGCTGACGAAGGATAAGTACGTCGAGAGGAAAGTCGCCGAGCGGTGGCTGCCGAAAGAGATCGCGTGGCGGCGGAAGGTGATGTTCCGCGCGCCGATGGACTCGTGGGTCGGGGCCGACGCCGGCAAGTGGGTGGATCAAGTGCTGTCGCCGGAATCGATCCGCAAAGCCGGGTTCTTCGACGTGGACGCCGTGACGAAGGCCCGCGAGCGGTTGCCGAAGATGCGGAAGCGGTCGCCCGCCCGCCAGGGGCTGGAAATGGGCCTGACGGCGGTGACGGCCACCCAGTTGTGGAGCCACTTGTACCTGGGCGGCGGACTGTGCGAGTTGCCGACGACAGCTGCGGGTCAGCCGCTCCGCGCCGCGGGGTGACGAACCAACGTCGTCGCCGCGAGCGGGCGAAGCCAAGTTGAAACGGGATTCTTTTGGTTTTTGACCGCCTGACCCCCTAACTACTGGAAACCGGCCACTGCCGTGAGTTACGCCTTCCAAACGCTGATCCACGAGAAGGCCCGGTACGCCGCCGGCGTCGGGGCGGTGGCGTTCAGCGCGCTGCTGATCGTGCTGCAAGTGGGGCTGCTGCTGGGCCTGTTCGAGATCACCAGCGTGCCGGTGGACTACACCACCGCCGACATCTGGGTCGGGTCGCAGGACGTGAAGAGCATCGACCTGGGGACGCAGATCACGGCCAACACGCACATGGCCCGGTTGACCGAGAAGCCGGGGCTGAAAGGCCAACCCGAATACTTCCTGGCCAACTACGCCAACGTCACCCGGCCGGACGGCGGCATGGAGCGGTGCTTCATCCTCGGCAGCAGTCTGGAGGCGAACGCTTGCGGGGCCGCCACCGTCCTCACCCCGAACCTCCGGGCCGCCCTCACCGAGCCGAACAGCATTGTCATCGACGAGTCCGAGATGAAGCGGCTGAACCTGACGGCCGTCGGCGACACCATCAAGATCAGCGGCGTCGAGGTGAAGTTGGTCGGCACCGTGAAGGGGATCAAAAGCCTGGCCGCCCCGTGGGTGTTCTGCTCGCACACCACCGCCCGCAAGCTGCTGGCCCTGTTCCTCTCGCCGGACCACACCACTTACCTGCTGGCGCGGGCCGACTCCCCGGTGCGGGCGCGGGAGATCGTCAACGAGTTGTCGGCCGAATACCCGGACATGGCGACCTTCACCGCCGCCGACTTCAGCTTCAGTTGCCGGTGGTACTGGCTCACCCGCACCAAGGCCGGCCTCGCCATCGGGTACGCGGCGCTGTTGGGGTTGCTCGTCGGCGCGGTCATCACCGCCCAGACGCTGTACTCGGCGACGATGGCCTCGGCCAAGGAGTACGCCACACTACTGGCCCTGGGAATCCCCCGCCGGAAGATATACTGGTTGGTAATGGAACAGTCGTTTTGGGTCGGGCTGATCGGCGTCACGTTCGCGTACCCGATCATCCGCCTGCTCGCTTACGCCGCCGGGTCCGCCGGCACGCGGGTGGTGTTGCGGTGGGAAGTGCTGAGCGGGGCCGCCCTGCTGACGGTGTTCACCGCCCTGCTGTCGGGGCTGTTCGCCCTGCGCAGCGTGCGGAAGATCGAGCCGATGAGTTTGTTGAGGTGACGGAGCTGAACCCCTCTCCCCTGGGGGAGGTTCAAGTAGGTCCGTCTCGCCGAGACGGACTCGCCCAAGTTGTGGTGTTCACCGCCCTACTGTCGGGGCTGTTCGCCCTGCGCAGCGTGCGGAAGATCGAGCCGATGAGTTTGTTGAGGTGACGGAGCTGAACCCCTCTCCCCTGGGGGAGGTTCAAGTAGGTCCGTCTCGCCGAGACGGACTCGCCCAAGTTGTCCGGTTCGGCGAACCGGACCTACTCAAACCCAGGGAGCCAGCAAGGAACTCGATGCCGTCCGATGCCGCCGCCCCTGTCCTCCGCGCCATCGACTTATCCAAGTCGTTCGGCGACGGCGCGCAACGGCGGTTCGCGCTGCGGGACGTGTCAGTGGACCTGTACCCCGGCCAACTGGCCCTGCTGATGGGGCCGAGCGGGAGCGGGAAATCGACGCTTCTGGCGGTGCTCTCCGGGTTGCTGAAACCGGACGGCGGGCAGGTGCTGGCCCACGACCAGGGGAAGACGGTGGACGTGTGGGGGCTGTCCGAGTCCGAACGGGAGAAGTTCCGCCTGCGGCACACCGGCTTTATCTTCCAGGGGTACAACCTGTTTCCGGCCCTCACCGCCCTGCAACAGTTGGAGATCGTGTTGAAGTGGGGCGTCGGCGAGGACTCGCCGACCGCCGCCGGGCACGCCGCCGACATGCTCCGGCAACTGGGGATGGAGCCGCAGCGGCACAAGAAGCCGGCCCAACTGTCCGGCGGGGAGAAGCAGCGGGTGGCCATCGGCCGGGCGCTGGTGAAGAACCCCACGTTCATCTTCGCCGACGAGCCGACCTCCGCCCTGGACTGGGAGAACGGCCAACGGGTGCTCGAGTTGCTCCGCGCCGCCGCCCTCGCCCGCGGCGCGTCCATCTTCGTCGTCTCCCACGACGACCGGATGAAACCGTTCGCGGATGTGGTGTATCATTTAGACGACGGCCATTTGGAAATCCTGGACCGCCCGGCCGGGCTGGTGCCGGCCGTCTCCCCGGAGGGCGTTTGACATGAGTGCCATCACGAACCGCCGGAAAGCCCTCCCGTGGATATTGGGTGTCGGCATTCTTGCCGTCTCCCTGGTCGCCGCCAATCGCATGGTCGGCACCGCCGAGGCGCAGACGGCGGCCGACGGCAAGGCCGCCAAGGGGCTACCATCCGGCGGCCTCGGCGGCCTGACCATCCTTGGTAGCGTGGACGCCGTGCCGGGGGTCGTGCGGGTCGATCCGCCGGCCATCGCCGGGGTGCTTTCGGTGCACGAGGTGCTGGTCGAGGAGGGGAAAGTGGTGGCCGTCGGCGACCCACTCATTCGGTTCGACGACGAGTTGTTCCGCCACGGTCTGGCCCAGGCCGAGGCCGGGCGGACGGCCGCGAAATGGCAGCACGACAAGGCCGTGGCCGCCCAAAAGGATCACGCGCAACTGCTCAAGAAGCAGCAACTGGCCGTCACCGTCGCCCGCTTCAAATGGGAGAAGGCGAAGGAGGCCCGCGACCGCGGCAACGAGACGTTCGAGCGGGCGCTGGCGGAAGACCGCAACTTGGCCACCGGAGCGTACCTGACGGACGCCGAAAAGGCCCGCCGGCGGAAAGAGAACCAGGAGTTGATGAGGGCCGACCTGCTGGTCGATCTGGCGAAGTTCGACTGGGACAAGGAGCAGATCGACCTGGACCGGCTGACGGCGGCCCCCATCGACGCCGACCCGAACGCCGCCGCCGCCGAAGTCGCCCGACTGACGGCGAAGGTGGCCGAGTTGCAAGCGACGGTGGACGCCTGCACGGTGACGGCGACGGTGGCCGGCACCATCGAACAGGTGCTGGCCACGCCGGGCATGCTGTTCGGCCCCGGCACCCGCGTCGCCGCCATGCAAATCGTCCCGTCCGGCGGGCGGATCGTCCGGGCCGAGGTGGAGTCCGAGTTCGTCGCCCGCGTGGCGGACAAGGCCGGCAAGAAGGTGACGATCACCGACAGCCACCACTTCGGCAACACCTACGACGGCGTCGTCGTCCGCGTCGGCACCAGCCTGTTGCCCAAGCGCGGGGCCGGCGACCTGCTGGCGGGCCCGCCGGCGAAGGTGCTGGAGTGCCTCATCCAAGTGATCGACCCGAACCCGCCCGGCAAGCCGCCCCTCGTTGTCGGCCAACCCGTCCGGGTGGTGTTCGCCCAGTGACAGCTGATTCGTCGTCCCTCGATTACTGCCACCGCCTCACTCATCGTGCGCGGAGTTCGTTCCGCTTCGCCTTCCGCACCCTGCCGCGGGAGAAGCGGGACGGCATGGCCGCCCTGTACGCCTATATGCGGGCGACCGATGACCTCGCCGACGGCGACGGCGCGCCGGAGTGCAAGCGGGCCGCGCTCGCGGACTGGCGGTCCCGCCTCTTCGACGCGCTCCAAGGCGTGTATTCACACCGCATCCACGCCGCTTTGCATCACACGGTTCGCGCATTCGACATCCCCCCCGCGTACCTGTTTGAGGTCATCACGGGTTGTGAAGCCGACCTGGAACCGGTTCGCCTCGCGTCGTTCGACGAGTTGAAAGGCTACTGCTACAGCGTCGCGTCGGTGGTCGGGCTGTCGTGCGTCCGCATCTGGGGGCTGACGCCGGGCGCGACCTTCGCCGAAGCCGACGCGCCTGCCACCGTCGCCGGGTACGCCTTCCAACTGACGAACATCCTCCGCGACCTCGGCGAGGACTGGGCGCGCGGCCGGGTGTACCTGCCGGCGGACGAACTGGCACGGTTCGAGTCCCCGCCGGAAACCTGGGCCGAACGGGGTGAGAACTTTCACGCGCTGATGCGGTTCCAGTGCGAGCGGGCCGCCGCGTACTTCCACGAAGCCGAGGCGCTGGGGCCGATGCTCACACGCGACGGCCGGCGGATCTTCCGACTGATGTGCTCGGCGTACCGGCAACTGCTCGCGCGGATTGTGGCGGCGAACTTCGACGTGATCTCCAACCGGGTGCGACTCAGCCGATGGGCCAAACTGAAACTGGCGACGCGGGCGTTCCTTCCCGGCCTCGCGTGACCGTCGTCGGCGGCGGGCTGGCCGGTCTCGCGGCGGCGGTGGCGCTGGCCCCCCGCGGGTTCGCCGTCACGGTGCTGGAATCCCGCCCCCGGCTCGGCGGTCGCGCGTCGTCGTTCACCGATCCGACCACCGGCCAGTTGATCGACGCCTGCCAGCACGTCAGCATGGGGTGTTGCACCAACTTCCACCACTTCTGCGACACCGTTGGTGTCGGCCACCTGCTCGAACCGCAACCGGTGCTGTACTTCCAGACGCCCGACGGCCGGGTGAGTACGTTCAAGTCCGACCCGTGGCCGGCCCCTTTCCACCTCGGTCGCGCGCTGCTCGGCGCGCACTACCTGACCGCCATTGAGAAACTCCGCATCGGCTATGGGCTGCTGCGGCTGCTGATGGAGTCTCCCGACGCCGACCCGCCGCTGGAACCGTGGCTGTTGAGGCACAAGCAGACCCGCCGGACCATCGACCGCTTCTGGGGCGTGGTGCTGGTGTCTGCCTTGAATGAAACGGTAGATCGGGTCGGGCTGAAGTACGCCCGCAAGGTGTTCCGCGACGGGTTCGTCCGCCACCGCGACGGGTTCACGGTGCGGGTGCCGACGGTGCCGCTGGTGAAGTTGTACGGCGACGAGTTGCGCGGCTGGCTGGCGGCGCACGGCGTGACGGTGCGGGAGGGCTGCGGGGTG
>JBBRUO010000083.1:0-14682 GCA_038247725.1 Gemmatales bacterium | reverse complement strand
TCGCGTCGCATGTTCAAGAAGTTCCGGGTGGCGGTGGTGGTGGCCCTGGCCGCGTTCGCGGGCACGGTGACGGTCGGCGGGCTGACCGCCGCCGACGACAAGGTGCCGACCGTCAGCGAAATCATGAAGGTCGGTCACGCCGGCGGGAAGTCGCTGATCTCCAAGGTGAAGACGTCGGTGAAGGGTGGCAAGTGGGACGACGCCAAGACCGCCGCCGACGCGCTGAAGGTGTTCGGTGAGGCGTTGGGCAAGAACAAGCCGGAGACGGGCGACGCCGACTCGTGGAAGAAGTTGACCGACAAGTACAAGGCGAGCACCGCCGCCGTCGCCGCCGGGGCCGAGAAGATGGACGCCAAGGCGGTCACCTCCGCCCTGGGCAAGATCAACTGCAAGGAATGCCACGACGCCCACAAGTAACACTCATGAGAGTCGCCCCGCGCGAGTCTCCGGGCACCGGCCGTTGGGCCGGTGCCTTTTTCGTGACCCCTGGGTCAGACGGAATCCGGGTCGATCCCGAGTTCCCGCAGCTTCGCCGCCAGTCTCGCCCGCGCCGCGGTTTCGGCATCCGCCCGCAACTGTGCGGCATCCGCCCGCGACTGCTGGGTGTCGGCCCGCGACTGCTCGGCATCCGCCCGCCGCTGCTGGGTGTCGGCCCGCGTCTTCTCCGTCGCCGCCAGTTCCCCGACCTCGACGAACGAGAGGAACCGCGACCCGTCGGGGTAGTAGAGCCGCACCCCCTGACGGCCCGTCTCGAACCGGATGCCCAGGCGCGGGCTGACGAACCCGTTCAACTTCGGGATCGGGACGAACCGGTTCCCCCGGCGGAGCCAGCCGACCAGTGTCTCCGCGTCCGGGTCCAGGACGTAGTACTCCTCGGCCCCGAAGTGGCGGTAGAACAGCTTCTTCTTCCGCATCTCCTCGGCGGTGTTGTTCGGCGACAGCACCTCGAAGAGGACTTGCGGGAAAATGCCGCTTTCCTCCCACACCTTGTAGCTCCCGCGGTGCCCCTTCGGGCGGCCGAAGGCGACGTAAGCGTCCGGCGCGCGGCGCTTCTTCGGGTCGCCCCGGACGGCGTAGATCAGGTGGTCGCCGGCAACGAACACGTCCGGCCGGTCCCGGTACAGCACGTCCAGGTTCCCCTTGATCGTGACGATCCATTCATACTGAAGAGTGTTGTCGGCCATCGGTCTCCCGTCCGAATCCGGGTACTCGACGACAGGTTCGGCCGGTGACGTCCGCGACATGGGAAAATCCTCCGGGAGGGTACGGGCATCCTACTTCGGTTCGGTGTTCATGGCCTCCACCAGCGCCGCGTGGAACCGCCCGTTGCTAGCTGAGATGTCTGGGCGGAACGGGTCGAACGGGTGCCCGTCGCTGGTCTGCACCGTGCCGCCGGCCTCGGTAATCAGCACCGCCCCGGCGAGTACGTCCCACGGCCAGTTGTCGAACGCCCAGTACCCGTCGAACCGCCCGCACGCCACGTACGCCAGGTTCAGCGCCGTCGAACCCGTCCGGCGGATGGACTGGGCGCGGAAGGCCACCCGCTTCCACGCCTCCAGGCACCGCATCTGCTTCGGGTAGTCGGCCGGGAACCCGGTGGACAACAGCGCCTGCCCGATCTCGGCGATCCCGCTCACCCGCATCGGCTGCCCGTTCAGGAACGCCCCGCCGCCCAGGGAGGCGGTGAACAGCTCGTTCATGCGGGTGTCGAGGATGACGCCGACCACCGGTCGGCCGTCCGCCCACAACCCGATGGACACGCAGTACGCCGGGAAGTCGTGGGCGTAGTTGCAGGTGCCGTCGAGCGGGTCCACCACCCACGTCGGCGGGGCACCGGGGCCGGGCCGGGTGTCGGCGATGGCGCGACCGACGAAATCCTCCTCGCCGACGAACACGTGATCCGGGAACTGGCCGAGGAGGTACTCCTTGATGATCGCCTGGGACGCCACGTCGGCGTCGGTGACGAGGTCGGCCCGCGACTTCTCGCGGATGGCGAACTTGGTCCGCCACTGCTCCAGTTCGACGCCGCCCAGTTTCGCGGCGGCGATGGCGTGGGACAGGTACAACGCGAGTCGGTCGGGTGTGGTGTTCATGCCGACATGATACGCCGGGCACCCCGTCACATCGACGGCACGTGGCCGGCCACGCCGTCGGTCAACTGCTGCACCACGCCGGCGACGGCCCCTTGCGTCTTCGTCCCCTTCGCCCGCAGCAGCGTCGTGTCGGCCGCCGACGGCGGCAGGGCGCGGGCCGTGGTCATCTCCACCACCCGCTCGAACAGCGTGTCGTCGGCGTCGAACAGGCGGGCGTGGACGAACACCGTCTTCGGGTTGAACAGGTTCACCACCGCCGCCGTCGCCACCGACACGTACACCGCCGTCTCGTGCAACTCGGCGGCCAGCGGCCCGCGGCCCGACCGCACCAGTTCCAGGGCCTCGTCCGCCGTCACCGGGCGGCCGAGTTTCCGCGCCACCCGTCCGGCGAAGGCGGCCTCGCTACAGACGGTCTCCAGGCACCCGGTGTTGCCACACCCGCACGGCCGCCCACCCTCCGCGACTACCGTCAGGTGCCCGATCTCCCCGGCCAGCCCGCTGTGCCCTTTCAGCAACCGCCCGCCCGTCATCACCCCCAGCCCGACGCCGACGCCGATGTCGAGCACCGCGTAGTCGTCCATCCCGACGGCGCGGCCGTAATGCCGCTCGGCCAGGCACAGGGCGTGCGACTCTTGCACCGCCGTGCCGGGGACGCCGAGCCGCCCGCCGAGGTCCGCCGCCGGGGTGCGGCCGTTGGTGATCGGCAGGTTCGGCGACAGCACCCCGGCCCCGGTGGCCGCGTCGATCAGCCCCGGCACGCTGACGCCGACGCCGAGCGTTTCCACGCCGGGCTTGGCCATCCGCTCCAGGCAGTGCGCCTCCAACACGTCGAGCAGTTCGGCGTACGTGGCGGGCGTCGGGACGGTGCCGGCGTCCGGGTGCAGCACCCCGTCGAACCCGGCCGACACCACTGAACAGCGGATCGCGTCGATGACCACGCCCAGCACTTGCACCCGCGCGGAGGCGAGCCGCAGTTTGGCCGCCGGCCGCCCCCGCGCGAACTCGGCCGCCCGCTCTTCCAGGAAGCCGGCGTCGAGCAGGTTGCCGACGGCCTTGGAGACGGTCGGCGCGCTGAGGCCGGAGTGCCGCGCCACCTCGGCGCGCGTCAGCGGCCCCCGCGCCTGGATCACCCGCAGGATGTGCCGCTCGTTCCACTTCCCGACGAGGCTCGGCCGGAGCGTCGAAATGCGCGTCATGCGGACAGGGTAATGCCGCCGCCGGGGGTTGGAAAGCGAGTTTCGCGTGCCACGGCCAACGCGGGCGGCAATAATGTCAGAGCATCTCGCACCCTCACCCGGCGATCCGGAGACCGATCATGGCCAACAAGGACGTCGCGATCCCCGTCGTGTTCCCGGATTACCTGATCTCCGTCGCCACCCCGGCAATGACGGTCACGGCCCCCGGCTTCTTCCCCGACTGGGACATCCTGCCCAAGCAAGTCACGGTCCCCGCCACCAAGCAGAAACTGCCGTACCTGGGGCACGCCGGCATCCTCTTCTTCAACGGCACCACCGGCGTCACCAAGTATTACGAGTACGGGCGGTACGACCCGGCCGCGCTCGGCCTCGTGCGGAAGCTGTCCGTCCCGGATGTGACGATGGCGAGCGACGGCCGGCCGACCCGGAAATCGCTGGCCGGGGTGCTGGCCGCCGTGTCGCGGAAGTCCGGGCAGAACGGCAAAATCAGCGGGGCGTACATCGAACTGGACGCCGGGGCGTATGTGAAAATGCTGGGGTACGCGGCGGACCGGCTGAAGGAGAACGGCGACGCCGGCCGCGAACCGTACGCCCTGTTCACGAACAGTTGCATGCACTTCATGCGGGGGACGGCGGTGGCGGGCGGGGCGCGGATGCCGATGGTGATCGCCCCGCAGCCGGCCGGGTACATCGTGCAGGTGCGGCTGACTCACACCGACCTCGACTTCGAGTTGCCGGATCGGCTGTCCATCGACGACATCGAACTGAAGTGACGCAACCGCTGTTGGCGGCGTGGACGAGGATGGCGGCGACGGTGTCGGGCGACAACCGGGTGCCGAACAGGGGCGTGCCGGTGCGTTCGGAGAAGCAGTGGGTGTAGGTGCGACAGCGGAGCAGGCGGGTGTGGCGGGGGCCGTAGCGGGCGGTCACGGTCAGGTTGCCGTGACCGCGTTTGCCGTGGTGGCGTAGTTGGGGTTGAGGCGGCAGAACCGGCTCAAATCGTGCTCATCCACGGGACTCCCTCCCGGTGTGAACCGGCACCCACGCCTACCCGACATCTTGCCTTGTCAGCACTCCGGTTTAAAACGTCATTCGGTCACTTTCCGCCCCTCGGTCAGCTCGAAATCGTGCGGATTCCCGCCGGCGGCGATGTCGCGGTCGTACTCGACGGCGTGGCGGATGACCTTCTCGTCATCCCCGCGCAGCGCGGCTCCTTCCTCCCCGTCCGGCAGTGGTTTGCCGTTCCGCAGAGTGTAAAACGCGACGGTGACGGTGTATTTGCCGGGCGGGAGGCCGCCGTCGCGAATGTAGCTCAGGTGGTACACGCCGTCCGGGCCGGTCGAGCCGTGGACGGTCGCCCGCGAGTTCGTCGCCGACGTGAAGGTGATCTCGGCGTCCGGTACCGGCTTCCCGTTCCGCGTCACTTTGCCGGTCGGCTGTCCAGTCGCGCCGCCGCAACCGACGGCTGCGAGCAGACCGGTCACGAACACGCCGCACGCCGCCGCGCGAGCCAACGCACGCATGGGTTCATCCTGGTTGGGAGGGGGATGGACGTGTCCTGCTCGCCCCGCGAGCGGTGCTCGGATCCGACAGACCCGCTTGCGGGGCGAGCAGAACACGTCCGTCGACAGCAGTCTCACAGGTCGCCCAGGTTAACCACCTGGCCGTCGTCGCGGCGGTTCAGCCGCTGGAACGTCGTCCGGTTCACGCTGAAACGGATGAATCGGACGGAGCCGTCGGCGAGGCCGCCGTTCAGGCCGCCGGTGTGCGACCCGCCGAAGTGCCCGTCCGGGGCACCCGACGGGACCGCCGAGTCGCGGATGTCCGGGGCCGGCGGGACGTTCCCGTGCCGCACCACGTCGTCGGCCCACCCGCTGTTGTACGCCGATTCGTTGTCCCCGCAGCAGCCGCCGGAGTTCATGAACGCCAAGTGGATGCGGGTCTCGCCGAGCATCAGGGTGTTCGAAGTCCCGTCGGTGATCCCGGCCATCCGGACGGTGTGACCCAGATCGACCCGCCGGGCCACCCCGTTGTCGCCCGTCCCGCGACTGGCCGCGTAGTCGCACACCGCGCGGTTCTTGTACAGGCCCGGCGTCCGCCGCGTCGGGCAGTAGAACGTCTTCACCACCGACCGGTTCAGGGTGCCCCAGTTCGCGCCGCTGCCCGGACGGACGAGCTTGTGGACGTTGTCCTGCTCGATGTGCGGCAAGATGTGGTAGGTCCAGTTCAGGCGATCGACGTACCCCGCGTCGGCCGAGCAGCAGGCGGTCGGGCCGTTGTTGCCGGAGGTCGGGAAGCGGCCCTCGGCGTCGTGGTGGCCGTGCCACGCCAGCCCCAGTTGCTTCAGGTTGTTCGAACACTGCATCCGCGCGGCGGCCTCACGCACCTTCTGCACGGCGGGCAACAGCAGCCCGATCAGAATGGCGATGATGGCAATGACGACGAGCAGTTCGATCAGCGTGAACCCGTGGGGGCGAGGAGACAGTCGGCGAGTCATCGGAGGGCACCTCGTTCGGACTACGGGACGTGGGGGACGAACGGGAAATTCCCGACAGGACGCCGACCAGGGTGCGACGGCGTTAATAATTTTGCAATCTACCCGCCCGCCGAATCGAAGTCGATCCCTTTGTCTCCGGAATGACGAAGTGACGACTCGGCGGGGTTCGAGCACCGGTTGCCGCTTTTCCCGCCAGCGGCCCGCTATCATGACCTGATGGAACGCTTGAACAAATACCTGGCGCACGCCGGGGTCGGCAGCCGCCGGCACGTCGAAACGATGATCACCGCCGGGCGGGTGAAAGTGAACGGGCGGGTCGTCCGCGACCTGGCCACGAAAGTGGACCCCTCTATCCATAAAGTGAGCGTGGACGACCAGCCGGTGAAAACCGAGCGGCCGGTCTACTGGGTGGTTCACAAGCCGGTCGGGTACTTGTGTACCAACAACGACCCCAGCGGGCGGCCGCTGGCACTCGAGTTGATTCCGCACGTGGACCAGCGGGTGTACACCGTCGGCCGACTGGACGAGGCCAGCGAGGGCATGCTGTTGATGACGAACGACGGGGATTTGGCACACAAGTTGATGCACCCGAAGTTCGAGATCGAGAAGACGTACCTCGTGCTGGTCGCCGGGTCGCCGTCGAAGCAGGACCTCGACAAACTGCTGGAAGGCGTCTGGCTGAGCGACGGCAAGGTGAAGGCGAAGAAGGTGCGGCGGGTGAAGCCGGCGGGGGAAGCCACCTGGCTGCGGGTCGTGCTGAGCGAGGGGAAGAACCGCGAGATCCGCCGGATGCTCGCCAAGCTCGGGCACAAGGTGCTGCGGCTGAAGCGGATCGCCATCGCGTCCGTGCTGCTGGACAAGTTGCCGAAGGGGAAGTCGCGGAAGGTCAGCGCGCGGGAACTGGACGAGTTGCGGGCCATCGCCGACGGGAGCGCGGCCAAGGCCACCCGGCTGACCAAGAAGGCGACCACCGCCGACGCCGAAGTCCACGACGAGGAAGAACCACTCCCGGAGGTGTAATGAGATGGCCGCCGAAACGATCCTGGTCGTGAACGTTGGCTCGTCGAGTATCAAGTGCGCGGTGTACCGCGACGGGGCCGAAGTGGAGCGGCCGAACCTACCACACCGCGATAGCGCGGCGGCGGCGGAGTTGCTCGCCCGCGTCCGGCCGACCGTCGTCGGACACCGGATCGTTCACGGCGGGATGTCGTTCACGACTCCGACGCGAATCACGCCGGACGTGCTGGCCGAACTCGACGCGCTCGCCCCGTTCGCCCCGCTGCACATCCCGGCCGAACTCGCCGTCATCCGTGCGGTGGAGAAACTCCACCCCGGCGTCCCGCAGGTCGCCTGCTTCGACACCGCCTTTCACGCCTCCATGCCGGATGTCGAGAAGCGGTACGGCCTGCCGCGGAAGTACCACGCCGCCGGCGTCCGCAAGTACGGGTTCCACGGGCTGTCGTACCAGTCCATCGCCGCCCGACTGCCCGACGTTTCGGCCCGCGCCGCGACCGGCAAGACGGTCGTGTGTCACCTCGGCAGTGGGGCCAGCGTGTGCGGCATGAGTGGCGGCAAAAGCGTTAGCACTTCGATGGGCTTCTCCCCGCTCGACGGCCTGCTCATGGCCACCCGTTGTGGGCGGATCGACCCCGGCGTGTCGCTGTACCTCCTGACGCACGACGGGATGACGGCGGATCAGGTGAAGCACCTGCTCGAGCGCGAGTCCGGGTTGCTCGGCGTGTCCGGCGTGAGTGCCGACATCCGCGAGGTGCTGGCGAACCCGTCGGCCGATGCGGCGCTCGCGGTGCGGTTGTTCTGCCGCATGGCGGCGAAGGAAGTGGCGGCAGCCGCGGTCGCGCTGGGCGGACTGGACGCCCTCGTCTTCACCGCCGGGATCGGCGAGAACGCGCCGGCGGTGCGGGCCGGGGTCGTCGCCGAACTGGCCTGGCTCGGGATCGAACTCGACCCGGCCGCGAACGACCGGAATGCGACCCACCTGAACACCCCCGCCAGCCGCGTGGCGGTGCTTTGCCTGCCGACCGATGAGGAACGAGTGATCGCCGATGCCGTCCCTGCCGTCTTGAGCGGTCACTGAATCTCACCCACCCGCGAGGATCGCAACGATGCCTGACCCGCTGACCCCGACCGAACTCGCCAAGCTCGACGCCTACTGGCGGGCCGCGAACTACCTGTCCGTCGGGCAAATCTACCTGATGGACAACCCGCTCCTCCGCGAGCCGCTGCAGCGCACGCACGTCAAGCCGCGGCTGCTCGGCCACTGGGGGACGACGCCGGGGTTGAACTTCATTTACGCACACCTGAATCGCGTCATCAAGCGGGACGACCTGAACGTCCTGTACATCACCGGGCCGGGGCACGGTGGGCCGGGGATCGTGGCGAACGTGTACCTGGAAGGAACCTACACCGAAGTCTATCCGGAGATCACCCGCGACGCGGAGGGCCTCCGCAGGCTGTTCAAGCAGTTCAGCTTCCCCGGCGGCATCCCGTCGCACGTCGCCCCCGAAACTCCGGGTAGTATCCATGAAGGCGGCGAACTCGGTTACGCGCTGAGCCACGCCTTCGGGGCGGTGTTCGACAATCCGGACTTGATCGCCGCGTGCGTGATCGGCGACGGCGAGGCCGAAACCGGCCCGCTGGCCACCAGTTGGCACAGCAACAAGTTCCTCAACCCGGCCCGCGACGGCGCGGTGCTGCCGATCCTGCACCTGAACGGGTACAAGATCGCCAACCCGACCGTGCTGGCGAAACTGCCGCACGACGAACTCGCCGCGCTCATGCGCGGGTATGGGTACGAGCCGCACTTCGTCGAGGGGTCCGACCCGATGCCGACCCACCAGCGGATGGCCGAGGTGATGGACACCTGCGTCGCCCGCATCCGCGACATCTGGAAGCAGGCGCGGGGCGGCGGGCCGGTAACGCGGCCGATCTGGCCGGTGATCGTGCTGCGGACGCCGAAGGGGTGGACGACGCACCCTTCGGTGATCGATGGCAAAGTGGTGGAAGGGTCGTGGCGGTCGCACCAGGTGCCGATGGGCGACATGGACAAGCCGGAACACGTCGCCATCCTCGAAGAGTGGATGAAGAGCTACCGGCCGGAGGAACTGTTCGACGACGCCGGGGCGTTCCAGCCGGAGTTGGCCGCGCTCGCGCCGGTGGGGGTGAAGCGGATGGGGGCGAACCCGCACGCCAACGGCGGGCAGTTGAAGAAGCCGCTGGAGATGCCGGATTATCGCGCGCACGCCGTCGCCGTGCCGACGCCGGGCGGGGCCACCGCCGAGGCGACGCGGGTGCAGGGGACGTTCATTCGCGACGTGATGAAACTGAACATGGCCGCCGCGAACTTCCGCGTGTTCAGTCCGGACGAGAACGCCAGCAACCGCTGGGGGGATTTGTTCACCGTCACCGACCGCTGCCTGGTGGTCCCAGTCGAGCCGAATGACACCAGCGTGTCGGCCGACGGCCGCGTCATGGAGGTGTTGAGCGAGCACCAGTGCCAGGGGTGGCTGGAAGGCTACCTGCTGACCGGCCGGCACGGGTTCTTCAACTGCTACGAGGCGTTCATCCACATCATCGACAGCATGTTCAACCAGCACGCGAAGTGGCTGAAGGTGTGCCAGCACATCCCGTGGCGGAAGCCCATCGCGTCGTTGAACTACTTGCTCACGTCGCACGTCTGGCGGCAGGATCATAACGGGTTTAGTCATCAAGACCCCGGCTTCCTGGACCATGTGGCGAACAAGAAGGCCGAGATCATCCGCATGTATTTGCCGCCGGACGCCAACACCCTGTTATGGGTGACGGACCATGTGTTGCGGACGTGGAACCGGGTGAACGTGATCGTCGCCGGCAAGCAGCCGTCGCCGGTGTGGCTGACGATGGACGAGGCGGCGGCGCACTGCGAGGCCGGCCTCGGCGTGTGGGAGTGGGCCAGCACCGACGGCGGGAACCTGCCGCACGTCGTCATGGCCTGCTGTGGGGACGTGCCCACGCTGGAGACGCTGGCGGCGGTGGCGCTCATTCGGCAGCACCTGCCGGCCGTGCGGGTGCGGGTGGTGAACGTCGTCAACTTGATGAAACTTCAAGACCGGCGGGAACACCCGCACGGGCTGACCGAGGAGGAGTTCGACACCAACTTCGGTACCGACACGCCCGTGATCTTCAACTTCCACGGCTACCCGACGCTCATCCACCGGCTGACGTACCGCCGCAAGTGCCACCCGCACATTCACGTTCGCGGCTACAAGGAGGAGGGCACGACGACGACGCCGTTCGACATGTGCGTGATGAACGACATCGACCGTTTCAAACTGGTGATGGACGTGATCGAGCGGGTGCCGGGGTTGAGCGCGACGGCCGGCCCGGTGCGGGAGGCGATGCTCGCCAAGCGGGCGGAACACAAGGCGTACATCCACGAACACGGCGACGACATGCCCGAAATCCGCGGCTGGAAGTGGCCGGGGTGAGGGTTTGTTGTAACGAAGCTGTCACTTCACCTCTTGTGCGGGCGGCCGGGAGACGGCACACTCTATCGTGGGTGGTCCGCCGTCTCCGGTGAGGTTCCGTCATGGTTCGCGCGCTCGCCTCGCTCCCACTGCTGGCTCTCGTCGCGGTTCTCGCGGCGGCGGCCGAGCCGCCACTCAAGGCCATCCCGCTGAACGCCGCCGGCACGGCCGCCCGGTGGGCGGACCGACTCGGCGACCGCGACTACCAGACCCGCGAGCAAGCCACCAAGGAACTCGACGCCCTCGGCGACGCCGCCCTGCCGGCGCTCGACACGGTGATCGCCACCGGGACGCCGGAAGCGGTTCGCCGCGCCGCCCTCGTCGGCGGCCGCATCCGGGCGCGGGCCGAGAACGCCCGCGCCATCGCCCCGAAGGTGGTGGACATCGACCTCACCGACGAGTCGTTCGGGACGGCGGTGGCCGAGTTCCAGAAGCAGACGGGGTATCAGATTCGGGTGAACGGTGACCAGGCGATCCTGGGCAAGAAGGGGACGTTCGCGGCCGACCAGGAGCCGTTCTGGACGGCGCTCGACCGGTTCGCCGCAGCGACCGGGCTGGAGTTCGACTCCGCCGCCGGGCTGAACGTGCCCGTGAACCTGCCCCGCGACCTGCAGGCCGAGCAGGAACTGCGATTTCGTGAGGTGCGGCGGGACGCCATCCAGTCCCAGTTGGCCCAACTGAAAGTCGCCCTGAACGTCCTTCAGAACCAGGTCGCCGCCACGACGAAGGTGCTGGCGAAGTTGACCGACGAGCAGCGGAAGGAGAAGGGCGCGGCGACGGAGAAAGCGGTGGCCGAGTTGCGGACGCGGATCGAGGTGGCCGAGACCCAAGTGGCCGACCTGGAGAAGCAGTTCGTGGCCGTCACCGCCATGCCGCCGCCGGCGGGGACGGTGGTGCTGCGGCCCGCCGGGTCCGTGAAGGCGTCGGCCGCCGCCGTGGTCGGGGCGGTGCGTGTTCAGGCCATACCGTTCCCCGGTCAACTGCCGCAGGTGTCGAGTGAGGTGATTCCGCTGCTGCTGACGGCGACACCCGAACCGTCCCTCCGCTGGGTCCGCACGACCGACGCGATCATTACGAAGGCGACCACACCCGACGGCCGAGTTCTCGCGTACGACCCGATCGCCTCCAACCCGTCGGCGGCCGAGAACTTCGAAGAACTCCAAATCCAACGCATGGGCCGCGGCCGTCGGCTCCGCGAATATTACCCGATGCGAGCGCGAGCGGACATCCTCGGTGGGTATTCGGCCACGCCGTTCCAGTCGCTGGTCCGGTTGGTCGCCCCGCCCGGTCCGGCCGTGACCAAATTGGCGACCGTCGAAGGGCTGTTGCGGGCGAAGGTGTGGGGGCAACCGGAAGCGGTGGTGGCGATCAAAGGGATCACGGGGGAGGCCGCGCGGGTGTACGGGCCGAGCGGCGTGTCGCTGCAAGCGAAACTGTCCCCCGACCCGAACGACACGACCGCCCAGTACCTCGACTTGGAGTTGGTGTACGACGCCACCGAGGTCAGCCCGCGGACCGACGCGGCCGCCGCCGATCCGGTGTACATCGAACAGTTGCCCGGCGGCGGGATTCGCACCGTTCGCCCCCGCCCCCGCGCGGCGGTTCGCGGCAACCCGTACGGGCTGACCCTCACCGACGACTCCGGCACCGAGTACGGGATGTCGCTGCGGATGGCCGAAACTTCGTCGCTGTCTTACGACCCGTTCAGCGGCGGCAACCGCCTCCTGAGGATGAAGCAGCAGTACATCGTCCGCCCGTCGAAGGCCGGGCAGGGGCCGCCGACGCGGCTCACCTTTACCGCCGTCCGCATGCGGGAAGTGGACCTGCCGTTCGTGCTCACCGACGTGCCCGTGGCCCTCGGCACGATGGACCCGACGGCGGTGCCGGTCCCCCCGGCGTACCCGACGTACGACCGTTGAGGGACACGGCCGGCGGCATACGATACCGACACCCGTGTTCCGCCGCCGTCCCGCAAGGTCTTCGTCCCATGCCCCTGCCGACCGTCCCCGCCTGGCTGGCCAGCCGTTCCGGCACCATCTCCCCCGGGATCGCCGACCACATCGCGTTCGTCTCGTTCGGCGGCAAGCCGGAGTACACGCTGGAAGTGCGGCCGGCGAAGGGTAAGTTCACCTGCGTCGTCTCGGCGACGGTGAACGGCCGGCCGATCGACACCCCCACCACCGTGCTCGATTCCGCCCCCGCCGCGATGGACGACGGCCTCGCCCGACTTCAGGCGAAACTCGGCTGGTGAGCGAACACTTTCGGAACCGTCGGCGCGGGCAGATACGGCTTCTCGAACAGCCGGTACCACACCCGCGCCGTCAGCGGCACCGCGACCGCGCAGGCCAGCCCGGCGGCGGCGACGGTCCACCCGCTCCGCCAGTCGGCCGGCAGCGCGGCGTGACCGGCGAACACCAGCCGCATGAGGGGCATGTGAATCAGGTACAGACTGTACGACCACTCCCCGGCGGGGGCGAGCAGCCGAGCCACCCCGTTCGGCCGCGCGGTCGGGTTCGCCACCGCCCACGCTAGCAGGCCGACGGACCCGACCGCCAGCAGCAGTTCGTGCAACGGCCACGACACCGCGAACCCGCTCGCCAGCGGCCCGCCGACGAAGCCGAACACCAGCAACCGCTTCCCCCACGTCGCCGGCAGCGGGCGTCCGGCCGCCAGCCGTTCCGCCAGCCACATGCCGAGGAACCACTCGAAGTAGCGGCGGGCGAACAGCCACTGGAAGTGCGGCCACAGCGGTTCCAGCCGGGCCGGCGTGGGCACCACGGCGAACGCAACTTCGGTGACGAGCAGCACACCCGCGACCGGCCCGAAGCCCACCCGGCGGACCACCTTCAGCAGCAACGGGTACAACAGGTAGAACTGGAGTTCGTATAGGAGCGTCCACGCCACCGGGTTCAGCTTGTGCGCGGCCGGCGTCAGGGGCAGGGTGAACACCGCGTTCGGCAGGATCCAGCTCAGCCCGAAGGCGTTCAGGATGTAGTCCGCGTCGTACCCGTTCGGGCCGGGCGGGTTGGCCCACGCCACGTTCATCGCCCCGAGGCCGACCGCCGCCAGGAACAGGCTGGCCAGGAACGCCGGGTACAGCCGCCAGAACCGCCGCCGGGCGAACTCGCGGACGTCGAGGTGGTCCGACCCGCGGGTGTGGAACCGCCGGGCCTGCGGCAGGTGGATGCAGAACCCGCTGAGGGCGAAGAACAGGCCGACGCCGGTGTACCCGTAGGCGAACAGCGGGTACGTCACGACCACGGCCGCCGGCGTGTCGCGGTCGACGGGGATCGGCTCCACCTGGGCGCTACAGCCGGGGCAGTACACGTTCCACAAGTGGTACGCGAACACCCACAAGGCGGCGAACCCGCGGAGGGCGTCCACGGTGAGGAGGCGGGCGGGCATGCGGCGGCACCGGAAGAAAGGTGTCGCCGCAGCCTAGAACGGAAAACGGTCACGCGATGCGGGGGAACAGCGGCTTCGGCTTGCCGTCGATGATGACAGCCGGGTTGACGCGGAGGTCTTCCGCCTGGGCCGTCAATTCCGCCGCGTCGGCGTACGTCACGTCGGCCCACGGCACCGGGAAATTGAAGCTGGTGTAGATCGCCTCGGCGCTGCGGGGGATGAACGGCTTCAGCAGGATCGCTGCGACGCGCAACGCCGAGACGACGTTGTGAAGGATGAATGCCGCCGCCTGCGGGTCGGTCTTCACCACCTTCCACGGCTCCTTGTCGCCGACGTACTTGTTCACCGGATACAGCAAGTGCGTCATGATCGCTTGCAACGCCTGACTGTATTCGCAGGCTTCGACCCGCCCCCGCACCTCGGCCACCAGTTTCGCCGCGTCGAACTCGGCCGAGACCACTTCCGGCAGCCGGTTCGCCGTGCCGGCGAACACCCCGCCGAGCGCCTTCACCGGCACCGTGATGGTCCGGCTGAGCAGGTTGCCGAGGGTGTTGGCGAGGTCGTTGTTGAATACCTCTTCATAACGCTGGCCGCTGTAATCACCGTCGCCGGGGAACGAACACTCGCGCATGAAGAAATAGCGGTAGGCATCGACGCTGCTCTTGGCAATGATCTCCAGCGGTTGGACGACGTTGCCCATGCTCTTGCCCATCTTCGTGCCGTCCACCGTCACGAACCCGTGGCTGAACACCTTGCGCGGCGGCTCGATCCCGGCCGCCCAGCACATGGCCGGCCAGATGTGGCAGTGGAAGCGGGTGATGTCCTTGCCGATGAAGTGGATGTCCGCCGGCCAGTTCTTCTGGAACAACTCCTCGTCGTCGCCGTAGCCGATGCCGGTGATATACGTCAGCAATGCGTCGAACCAAACATAGATGGTGAACTCCTCGTCGAAGGGCATTTTGATGCCC